>CAYRLV010000060.1:0-6788 GCA_964425155.1 uncultured Ornithinicoccus sp.
GGCTGATCGGAGCGCCGCTGGCCACGTCGGTCAGGTGGCGATCGTCCGGGAGCACCGCGCGCACGCTCACCCAGTTCAGTCGGGGATCGCGCGCAGCAGCTCGAGCAGCTCCTCCTCGCCGGGCAGCTCCGGTCGCACGGTGCGCCCGGTGGCGGCGTAGTAGAACGCGGCGTCGACCTGCTCCGGGTCGAGCCCGCGCAGCCGTGCGAACGCGAGGCGGTAGGCGGCAAGCTGCAGGGCACGCGTGCGTGCGGCGACGCCGGTCGGCTCCGCGCCGGTCTTCCAGTCGACGACGGTGAACCCGCCGCCCTCGGCGGCATCGCGAGGGAAGACCGCGTCGATCCGCCCGCGGATCGCGATGCCGTCGACGACCGTCTCGATCGCCAGCTCGACCGCCTCCGGCGTGCGATCGGCCCACTCGCTGGCGAGGAAGTGCTCCTTCATCGCCGGCAGTTCGGCATCGTCGGCCGGGTCGTCGTCGGCGCTGCCGGGCAGCTCGAGCAGGTCGACGAGGGCGGCCGAGGCGTAGTGCTGCTCGACCCAGGCGTGGAAGGCGGTGCCCCTCCGGGCGGCCTGTGCGGGGGGCTGCGGCATCGGCCGGCGCAGCGCCATCGCGAACCGCTCGGGATCGGTCGCGAGAGCCACGACCGACGAGGCCGACAGGTGCCGGGGAACCCGGACGTCCGGCGCCCGACCGCGTCGAGACCGAGCCCGCTCCTCGAGCAGCAGCTCGATCTCCTGGTCGATCGGGTCGAGCGGCAGCATGTCGGCCACGGGAGACCCGGACGCGTCGCCCTGCCTGTCCTCGACTGCGGCGAGGACCGCGGCGACGCCTTCGGCGAGCTCGACCCTCCGCCGCGTCGACGGCTCGGTGGGCCACGGCGTGCTGATCGCCTGCTGCGTCCGTGGGTTGGCCGCCTTCCCGTCGTCGTCGGGTTGGGGCAGGTCCGTCCACGCCTCCACCCGCACCAGGCCCGCCTCGACCAGCTCGTCCAGGAAGCGGGAGGAGACCCTCGGTGACTTGCCGTCGGCCCAGACGTGCGCCGTGAGCAGCAGCTCCTGCCGGGCGCGGGTGAACGCGACGTAGGCCAGTCGACGCTCCTCGGCGAGGGCGTGCTCGCCCCCCTCGACCGCGAACCGTTCGAGGTCGTCGCCCAGTGCCTTGAGGTCAGCGCTCTCGCGCCAGCGCCAGCGCGGCAGGCCGTCGGCGTCACCCCGCAGCTCGTAGGGCACGGCGTCCAGTCCGCTGCACCACCCGCGGTCCTTGGGGGTGCCGACGGTCCAGCCGTCCTCGCCCTTCCACCGGCTGCTCGGCGGCGACGGCCAAGCGGGGAACGCGCCCTCGGTGAGCCCGACCACCGCCACGGCGTCCCACTCCAGGCCCTTGGCACCGTGCACGGTCAGCACCTGCACCGCGTCGAGGCTGGCCTCGACCGGGACCTTCTCCAGGCCGCGCTCCTCCTCGAGGGCCGCGTCCAGCCACGCGAGGAAACCGCCCAGGGTCGGACGGTCGGCTCCGGCGGAGAAGGCCGCGGCCACGTCGGCGAACGCGTCCAGGTGGATCCTCGCGGTGGCCGGCGTGTGCTCGGGTCGTGCCAGCACCTCGATGTCGAGACCGAGGGCGCGCTCGGCTTCCCCGGCCAAGTCGGCCAGCGAGAGCCCGGTGAGGGCGCGCAGCCGCCGGACCACGCCGGCCAGACCGGCCAGCCGCTCACGGGCCGCAGGACCGATCCGCTGGCCGTCCGGGCCCTGCCAGTCCGGTGGCGGCAGCTCGTCGAGCGCCTCCACGATGCTGGCCCGTTCGCCGCTCTCGGGCGCCTGGTCGCGGACCGTTCCGGCCGCGTCGCGGCGCTGCAGGTGCCGCGACCAGGCCGCGAGACCGTCGAGGTCGGCCGCGCCGAGCCGACAGACCGGTCCGGTCAGCAGCCGCATCAGGTGGTCGCCGCGCGTCGCGTCGTGCACCACCCACAGCAGCGCGACGATGTCGGAGACCTCGGGCGTGGTGAGCAAGCCGCCCAGTCCGACCACCTCGACCGGGATGCCCCGCTCCTCGAGCGCAGCGACCACGGTCGGGAACTGCGAGCGCTTGCGGCAGAGCACCGCCGCCGAACGCCCGGTCCTCCCGCGCGGTCCGTCGGGACCCTGGTCGGTGAACCAGCGCTGCTCGACCCAGTCGGCGACGTGCGCGGCCTCGTCCTCCAGGGTCAGCAGCCGGGCGGCGACGACGCTCCCGTCTCCGGCGTCCGGGCGCGGTCGGAGCAGCTCGACGTCGATCGACGAGCGCTCCCGCAGTGGTGCGGACGCGCGGTTGGCCGCGGCGAGGATGGCTCGGTCGTTGCGCCAGCTGGTCGACAGGGGCAGCAGGTCGGCCGGACCGGCCTCGTCCCGGAACTCGTCCGGGAACCGGCTCAGCGTCGTGGCACTCGCCCCGCGCCATCCGTAGATGGACTGGTGCGGGTCGCCCACCGCGGTGACCGACGTGCGGCCACCCGGGCCGTCGCCGTCGTCGGCGGCGTCGGCGTCGTCGGGGTGGCCCGGATCGTCTCGCGCACCCGGCGCGAACAGGCAGCGCAGCAGCACCAGCTGGGCCTCGCTGGTGTCCTGGAACTCGTCCAGCAGGACGGCACGGAACCGTTGCCGCTCCCTCACCCCGAGGTCCGGGAACCGCCGCGCCAGCCGCGCGGCCAACGCCATCTGGTCGGAGAAGTCCAGCGCCTCCCGCCGTCGCTTGAGATCGAGGTATGCCGTGACGAGAGGCAGCAGCTCGCGTCGCCCCTCGAGGGTGGACAACACGGCGCGGACCGGCGCCGGCATCGCTCCCCGCCTGGTGCCGGCGGGAAGGGCCGGCACGCGGTCGAGGATCGTGCCGAGGTAGCGGTCGACGTCGTCGACGTCGAGCAGGTGCTCGGCGAGCTCACCGGCCAGCGAGGTGATGGCGCCGATGACGGTGGAGAGCGCCGGCGCGGCGCCGCTGGAGGTGCGGATCCGCTCGAGCGGGCCGTCCCAGGACTCGGCCACCTCCGCGGCGTACTGCCAGGCCGCCGCCTCGGACAGCAGCCGCGCCTCGGGCTCGACCCCGAGCCGGAGCGCGTGCTCGCGGACCAGCCGACCGGCATACGAGTGGTAGGTGGAGACGGTGGGGGTGCCGCCGAGCACCTCGGCGCCGTCCTCCTGCTCGGGCGGGGCCCACAGGCCGGCGCGCTGCAACCGGCGCAGCCGCCGGGCCACCCGGTCGGCCAGCTCCGACGCCGCCTTGCGGGTGAAGGTGAGGCCGAGGACCTGGTCGGGCTGGACGTGGCCGGAGGCGACCAACCAGACGACCCGGGAGGCCATCGTCTCGGTCTTGCCCGACCCGGCGCCGGCCACGACGAGCACCGGTCGCGGCGGTGCCTCGATGACCGCCGCCTGCTCGGCGGTGGGTCGAGGCTGGTCGAGGGCGGCTGCGATGTCGACCGCGCTCAGGGCGGCCCGCTGCCTCGCCCCGGCGGGGCGGGCGCCGCTCCCCCGCGACACGGTGGTCGTGCTCATGCCGGGGCCTCGCGACGGCGCGGGTGGGACACCAGCGAGGGCGTCGTGGGGTGGTTCATCGCACGGTCCTCCCCTCGGGCTGCAGCGGACAGCTGGAGCGCACGGGGCAACGCTTGCACCCGTCGCCCACCGTGGCCAGGAAGGTCGGGGCCGCCATGCCCTCGGCGGTGTCGCGGACCAACTCCTCCGCCCAGCCGGGGTCGTCGTCCTCACGCAGCGGCTCCTGCTGCTGCATCGTGGTGCGGACGCCGGAGGCCTTGCCGAGCTGCAGCAACGCGGCACCGGCCGACTCGGCGCCGGCGTCGGCGAACGCACCGTGCTCGACCGCGACCTGGTAGGCCCCGAGCTGCGGGTGGCGGTCCAGCTCCTCCGCCTTGGGCTTGCTGCTGCCGGTCTTGAGGTCGAGGACGCGGACGCCGTGGTCGGGGTGGGACTCGAGCCGGTCCACCCGGCCCCGGAGCACCGCACGCCCGAGCGGCACCCGCAGCTCGACCTCGGTGCCGGCCCGATCCCACCCCTGCTCGTGGGCCTCGCGGTAGTAGCGGGCCAGCCGGGCCACCATGTCCATCGCCTCGGACTTCTGCTTGCGGGAGACCCAGCTGTCGCGCAGCCCGAGCCGCCCCCACCGCGCCTCGACCTCGGCGGCGAGGGTCGCCTCGTCGACGTCGCCGAGCTCGGCCGCGATGTCGTGCACGAGGGTGCCGATGCTCGCCGCGCCCTGGTCGGGACCGTCACCACCACAGGTCGTGAGCAGCCAGCGCAGGCCGCAGTCACCGAACTGCTCGATGCGCGAAGGGGAGACGGCGACCGGAGCACCGTCGTCGCGCACCGGCCGGTCGTCACTGACCGTGGTGAGGGACCACCAGGCCGCGGGGTCGGCGCCGCGGACGCCCTCGGCGGCGAGCCGTCCGAGCCGGGCGGCCGCGGCAGCGCGGTCGTCGGCGCTGCCGGACACCAGCTCGCGGCGCAGCTCGGCGACCATGCCGCTCAGCGTCGCGGGCCGCGGCACCTCGGCGAAACCGCGCTCCCCCTCGTCGTCGAGCGGGTCCACCACGTCGAGGTAGACGGACGGCTGGTCGTCGTCGTCGCGCACCGCGGTCACCAGGAGGCGCTCGCTGGCCCGGCTCACCGCCACCAGGAACGCCCGGGTCTCGTCGTAGCGGACGGCGGCCTGGGCCGCGCGCAGCGACTGGCCCCGCCCGGTCAGCACGTCGACCAGGCGCTCGGACCCGAGCAACGACCCACGCAGCCGCAGGTCGGGCCAGACACCCTCCTGCACACCGGCGACGACGACGAAGCGCCACTCGCCACCGGCCGCGCCCTGGGCGGTGAGGAGGGCGACGGACTGCTCGTGCGGCGCGCGGGCCACGAGCGTGTCCGCGGCGACGTCCTGCCCCCGGACGTGGTCGAGGAAGCCGCGCGGTCCCATCTGGGGCAACCGGTCGACATACCGGGCAGCGGCGTCGAACAGCGCGACCACCGCGTCGAGGTCGCGGTCGGCGCGGACACCCGCCGCGCCCCCGTCCAGGGCCGTGGCCGCCCAGGCGGGGCCCAGGCCGGTGGCGTCCCACATCGCCCACAGGACGGTCTCGGCCGTCACACCCGGCGCCCATCGCCGCGCCCCCTGGCCGTCGGTGACCGTGCGGGCCGCCTCCACACCGGCCGCCAGGGCCCGTCCGACCCGGCGGGCGGGGGCGGCCTCCGCCTGACTGAGCAGCATCCCCTCGGGGTCGAGCAGCGCCGCCACGAGCAGCTCGTCGCTGCCGCGCGAGCCGCCCGACTCGAGCTCGACCCGACGCAGCGACCGCCGCAACCGGCGCAGCGAGACGGCGTCGGCCCCACCGATCGGTGACAGCAGGGCGTCGACCGCGACCTCCTCGGAGAGCGGCTCCGGGTCACCCCAGGCGATGGCCAGGGCCGCCTCCAACAGCGCCAGCAGCGGCCGCACCGCCACCTCGTCGCGCACCGGCAGCTCGGTGGCCGGCACGGCGACCGGCACCCCCGCCGCCGTGAGCACCCGTCGCAGCGCGCCCGTGCGTCCCTGCCCGCGCACGACCACGGCCATCTCCTCCCAGGGGATGCCCTCCCCCAGGTGTGCGCGCCGCAGCTCCGCGGCGATCAGCGCGGCCTCCTGCGACTGCGCCCGCAGCAGCCGCACGTCGCAGCGGCCGCCGGCGCGGGTCGCCACCTCCCGGTGGCTCGCGCCGCCGACCGCGCCGATCCGTCGGGTCACCCGGTCCGCCACCTCGCGCAGCACCGCCGGCTGTCGGTATGAGGTGCCGAGAGTGATCGTGGTCGGCTCGCCCAGCGCCTCGGCCAGCTGGCCGAACGCTCGAGGGTCGGCACCGCGGAAGCCCCCGACCGTGACGTCGGGGTCGCCGACCAGCACGAGGTCGGGTCCGCCGTCGCACACCGTCCGGAGCAGTCGCCCGGCGGCCGCGGTGAGCTCCTGCGCGTCGTCGACCACCACGAGCCGCAGCGCGCCGCGCACCCGGTCGAGGGCGTCGGTGTCCTCGTGCAGCAGGTCGGACGCGGCCCCGACGATCCACGCCGGGTCGTAGGCGCCCGGCCGGGAGAAGGCGGTGACCTCGTCGTACTCCGCCAGGACGGCCGCCGCGGCGACCCACTCCGGCCGGTCGTGCTCGTGGCCCAGCCGGGCCAGGTCATCGGCGTCGAGACCCCGCTCGACCGCCCGCATCAGCAGGTCGCGCAGCTCGGCCCGGAAGCCCCGTGTCTCGAGGGCTGCGCGCACGTGCTCGGGCCAGTCGGGGGCGCGGCCCTCGCCGGACCGGTGGCCGGCGAGCAGGTCGCGCAGGATGACGTCCTGCTCGGCGCCGCTGAGCAGCCGCGGCGGCGGGTCGCCGCGCAGCGCGGCGGCCTGGCGCAGGATGCCGAAGGCGAGCGCCTGGTGGGTCCGGGCGAGCGGCGTGGTCGAGGTGCCGCCGAGCCGAGCGGTGACCCGCTGTCGGAGGGCGCCGGCCGCCACCCGCGTCGGGGAGAGCAGGAGGCACTGGTCGGGGCGCAGCCCGTCGGCGTCGACCCGGTCGACCACGGTCTCGACGGCCACGGTCGTCTTGCCGCTGCCGGGCGCGCCGAGCACGCGCAGCACCCGCCCGCGGTGGGCCACGGCCGCTGCCTGCGCCTCGTCCAGCAGGTGACGCGGCGCCGCGACGGCGGGGTCGGGGGCGCGGCGCAGCTTCAACACGGCTCGATCAGATCACGGCGCGCCGACAGCACCCCACCCCGTCCCCACCCCGCCC
>CAYRLV010000060.1:6888-14117 GCA_964425155.1 uncultured Ornithinicoccus sp.
CCTCACGGAGATTCCTCACGAAGATTCGTCACGGGCGGAGGTGTCGAGGGGCCCTTCCCAGCGCGCTCGGCGCAGGTCGACGCGTTCTCCGCGCAGCGGGGTGCCCTCGTCGCGGTAGTGGCGGTGCGCCTCTCGCTCGTGGCACTGCGGTGGGCGACCGTCGGCGCGGATGACGCGCCACCAGGTCGTGGCCGAACCGTAGTGCGACATCACCGAACCCACCTGTCGCGGCCCACCCCGTCCCACGAACTCGGCGATGTCGCCGTAGGTCATCACCCGTCCCGGCGGGATGGCGTCGACGACGTCCAGGACGTCCTCGGCGTAGTCCGGCAGCGCCCGCACGTATGCGGGGTCCGTCTCCACCCGTTCCTCGCTCACTCGTGCTCCTCGTCGCTCGGGCCGGGCCCTCGCCTCGTCTCGACGGCCGGTGGTGCTCAGTAGGTCGGCAGGGACGGGTCGACCTCGGCCACCCAGGCGAGCACTCCCCCGTCGAGGCTGCGCGCGTCGGTGCGGCCGGCGGCGCGCAGCAGCCGCACCGCCTCGGCGGACCGGGCACCCGACTTGCAGTGCACGATGACCGGCCGGTCCGTCGGGAGCGCGGTCAGGGCGGCGCCCGAGCGGAAGTCCTCGAGGGGGACGGCTTCGGCGCCGGGGATGCTCACGATGGCGCGTTCCTCCGGGCCGCGCACGTCGACGAGCAGCCACGGCTCGCCGTCGCCGGCCTCCCGGCGGCTGAGCAGGTCGCGCAGCTCGCGGACGCCCACGGTGGGGACCTCGTCGGCGACGTCCGCGGGGTGGTCCGCGGACGGCATACCGCAGAATCCCTGGTAGTCGATCAGCTCGGTGACCGTCGGGTGCTCGCCGCACACCGGACAGTCGGGGTCCTTGCGCACCGTGAGCGAGTCCCAGGTCTGGGCCAGCGCGTCGTGCACCAGCAGACGACCGACCAGGGGGTCCCCGATGCCCAGGAGCAGCTTGAGCGCCTCGGTCCCCTGGACCGAGCCCATCGTGGCCGGCAGCACCCCGAGGACACCGCCCTCCGCGCACGACGGCACCGCCCCGGGCGGCGGCGGCTCGGGGAAGACGCACCGGTAGCAGGGACCGTGCTGGGCCCACCAGACGCTGACCTGCCCGTCGAACCGGTAGATCGACGCCCAGACGTGCGGCTTGCCCAGGAGCACACAGGCGTCGTTGACGAGGTAGCGGGTGGGAAAGTTGTCCGTGCCGTCGACGACGAGGTCGTAGTCCGCGATGACGTCGAGGGCGTTGCCGGAGTCGAGGCGGATGCGGTGCTCGACCACGCGGACACCAGGGTTGATCGCGGCCACGCTGGCCGCTGCGGAGGACGCCTTCGACGACCCGACATCGGCCACGCCGTGGACCACCTGACGCTGCAGGTTGGTGAGGTCGACGAGGTCGTCGTCCACCAGCCCGATCGTGCCGACGCCGGCCGCGGCCAGGTAGAGCAGGGCGGGCGAGCCCAGTCCCCCTGCCCCGACGACCAGCACGCGGGCGGCGCGCAGCCGGCGCTGACCCACCGCACCGACCTCGGGGATGAGGATGTGCCGCGCGTAGCGGGTCGTCTCCTCCGGGCTGAGCCCGGTGGTGGGGTCGTCCGGGTCCGCGGTCGGGACGCTGACGAGCGCCGGCAGGGAGGGCGGCGGGACCATGCGCCCAGCCTACGCGGGAGGGGCACGCGCGTAAGATGACCGCGGAGCCGCGACGGCGGCAACCGTAGGACCGGAAGGGGTCTTCTTCGTGACAGTGAGCCCGGCCGTCAAGGGCCGAGGGGTGCGCATGCCCCGGTCGGCACGCCGCGCACAACTGCTCGAGGCAGCGCAGGAGGTGTTCGTCGAGGCCGGCTACCACGCCGCGGCGATGGACGACATCGCGGACCGGGCCGGTGTCTCCAAACCGGTGCTCTACCAGCACTTCCCGGGAAAGCTCGACCTCTACCTGGCGCTGCTCGACCAGCACAGCACCGAGCTCACCGACCTGGTCGTGGCGGCGATGGCCACGACCACCGACAACGCCCAGCGGGTCGCCGCGACGATCGAGGCCTACTTCGAGTTCGTCGACCGCGACGGGGCAGCGTTCCGGCTGGTCTTCGAGTCCGACCTCACGAGCGAGGACGCCGTGCGCGAGCGGGTCGACACCACCTCGGCCATCACCGCGCAGGCGATCGCCCAGGTGATCGCCGAGGACACCCAGCTGCCCGCCGACGAGGCACAGCTGCTCGGCGTCGCCCTGTCCGGCATGGCCCAGGTGTGCGCCCGCTACTGGCTCGCGCAGGGCTCGTCGATTCCTCGGTCGGAGGCGGCCCGGTTGGTCAGCACCCTGGCCTGGCGGGGCCTGGGTGGCTTCCCCAAGGCGGAGCAGGAGGACGACGAGGACCGCGCGGAAGATCCGGGCCGGCATGCGGGTTAGCCTCTGCAGAGGGGCGGCGCCGGTTCGACGGCGGTCCCGCAGACCCATCAGACCGTGCAGAAAGGCAGTCCCGTGGAGGTCAAGATCGGCGTGCGCGACGTCGCGCGCGAGATCGTGCTCGAGTCCGACCAGAGTGCGACGGAGATCCAGACGGCCGTCACCGAGGCCCTCGCCGACAAGTCCGGCACCCTGAAGCTGACCGACGAGAAGGGGCGCGTCGTCGTCGTGCCCGTGGCGGTGCTGGGCTATGTCGACATCGGCGCCACCGAGCGGGGGCGGGTCGGCTTCGGCCTCAGCTGAGCGACGCCTACCGCTGTCACACCCGGCCGGGTCCCGCCGTCAGGGTTACCAGCCAGTAGCGACACTTTTCCTTTCGTCACACGCGTCACTTGCGTTGCACCCCTCCGACGGGCACAGTTGTCCCACACAACACACCCCGGTCGATCATCCGATCGACCGGGTCGGCTGTCGCCCACCACGTCGTGGGCACAGAAGGGAGTGCTTGTCATGGGAGGAATCATCGGGGCCGTGATCGTGGGGGCGATCATCGGCGTCTTGGCTCGGCTTTTCATGCCCGGCAAGCAGGACATCTCCGTCCTGATGACCGTGGTGCTCGGCGTGGTCGGAGGATTGGCCGGGTCCTGGATCTGGCACGCGCTCGGGGGCTCGGACACCAAGGGCATCGACTGGATCGCGCTGATCATCGGGATCATCTGCGCCGCGATCCTGATCGGGATCTACACCTCGATCACCGGCAGGAAGCAAGTCAGCAGCTGAGCGCACGCCGGCACGGCTGAACCCAGCCGGGCGCTACGAGGGCCTCGTCCGTTCGGACGGGGCCCTCGTGCTGTCCGGCACGCGCGGGGTCACGCCTCGGGCGACGGGACCGGCAGCAGGTCTCGGTCGGCGAAGATCCGCTTGGCCACGAAGATCGCATTCAGCGCCGTTTTCAGGCGGGGACTGCGGTTTTGCGAGGGCGGCCACGGGGGCGCTTGTACGCCAGGATCCGACCGTTCTCGAACAGTTGCCCGCCCCAGACCCCCCAGGGTTCCCGGCGTTCCTGGGCTCCCCTGAGACAGGAGGGCTGGAGGGGGCAGTCTCGGCACAGCTGCTTGGCCTGCTCGACGTCTGCGGGGCGGTCCGCGAACCACAGGTCGACCGGGTGCCTCCTGCAGGGCAGTTCCGATAGGGCGGGCCTCATTCGGGGGCCTTCGTCGCGCACAGCGCCGGTTCGAGCGCTTCCGAGACGGGGGAGAGCGACGGCTCCGGCTTGGTCGGAGACTGTTCCTCCGCGTTCTGGTACGTGCCGGGTGGCGATGCCGGGAGGGGCACGACGCGGCGACGGCGGGCATGGACAGCACGGGAGACCAGCCCGGCTGCTCGCCGACTCCTCGCCTGTCGGATGAGTTCCTCGGTGTGCGCCTGGGCGGCCAGGGACGTGAGATAGGGGTGCACGGTGATTCTCGCCTCATGGTTGTGGGGACGCTTCCATGCTGCGGCCGATCCCCGCCGCAAGACGTCCGCCAGATGGCCGAACTCGGGCGCGACGACGCCCATCCCGCCGACCCCGTTGGACCTAGTGCACGCCTTCGCTGCGGCGGCTGATCATCGCGGCGAGTTGCGCTCGTGAGGACAGGTCGAGCTTGGTGAAGATGTGCGACACGTGGGTCTGCACCGTGCGGCGGGAGACGAACAGGCGAGCGCCGATCTGCGGATTGGTCAGCCCCTCGGCGACGAGGTCGGCGACGGCGCGCTCGGTGCTGGTCAGGCTGTCCCACCCCGATGTCGGGCGTCTGCGTGGGCCGCGCCGGCCGCGCGGCATTCCCGTCTCCCGCATGGCAGCCTCCAGGCGCAGCAGGTCGCGGTGCGCCCTGAGCTGCTCGAAGACCCGGCCCGCGTCGTCGAACAGGGCGCGGGCGCGACTCCCACCGCCGTTGCGCGCGAAGGCGACCGCCGCCTGCTGGCTGGTGAGGGCAGCCTCGAGCGGCCGACCGGCCCTCGTGTACGTCTCGGCCGCCTCCGCCAACGTCCCGGGGTCGTCCTCGAGGAGCCCGCGACATCTCGCGACAGCCGCGCGGCGGGACAGGACGGACGCGACCCCATCGACGTCGGACAGCGCTGCGGCCACCTCCTCGGCGGGCCCGCGCATTCCACGAGCAAGGCTGAGCCGCACCAGATCAGGCGCCAGACGGGGGTAGTCCAGCGCGGTCCCGGCGGACGCGCACTCCGCCCAGGCCTCGCGAAGGAGGTCGTGGGCTGCTGCGTCGTCGCCCTCGGCCTCCGCGAGCATCGCCCGCGCGAGGACCAGGCGCTGCTGCACATAGCGGGGGCCCTGCGGCAGGGCCTCGGCGGCCGCCTCGATCGCCAAGCGCGTGCCGACAAAATCGTTGCGGTGCAACCGGATCAGGGCCATCACCGTGTGCACGGTGGCGGCAGCGAAGCTCACCCCGGTCTCCTCGATGAGCCCGATGCTGGTCTCCAACTCGGAGACTGCGTCGTCCCACTCACCTCGCGCGAAGCGTTCCACTCCCAGATAGGCCTGATAGGTCGCCACCGGCCACAGCACACCACCGTCCTCGCAACGCCGACGCCCAAGGTCGAGTTCCGCTCTCGCCTGGTCGAATCGGTCCATCTCGATGAGGAGAAAACCGCGTGTCGCGTGGACGGGATACTGGTCGGCCGTGCGGCCCCGGTTTGCCTCGATGCCGTGCAGGGCGGTCTCACTCAGGTCGATGGCAGCCGAGAAGTCGGCATGCAGACCGGCCACGACCGACAACGCGGCCAGTGAACCGGTCGCCGCAGGTTCACTGGCCACGGTGGCTGCCAGCCGGCCCGCCCGGCGGGCGAAGTCCGCGCACCGAGCGAGCTCACCCAGCCACAGGTTTGCCGTGGCGGACTCCGTGAGAGCCATGGCTCGCTGCTCGTCGGTGGCCGCCTCATGGTTCTCGAGTCGATCGAGATGACCTCGTGCCTCGTCGGGGTGACCGGTGACGATCAGCGCGGAGGCCAGCCGGAGCAGTGCCCCTGCCTCGGCCTGATCCCCGTGGCCACGCTCCAGCAGGTCCCGGCAGGCGGCGATGGTGTCGGTGAGGTTGCCCGCCCGCATCAGCGTGTCCGCCCGCTCGACCCAGACCTGGTCGAAGCTCGCCGAGCGAGGATCCATCAGGTCCAGGGCTCGACCGAAGAGTTCGGCACCGGTTTCCGGGAAACGGGAGGCGTCCTCCCGAGCCGCCCGGACCAGCCACTCGATCGCGGTGTCGTCGCCGGGCTGCGCGCCACGCGAAAGGTGCTCGGCCACCGTGCGTGCGGGCGCGCCGACATCGGCCAGCCGTCCGCCCGCCTCGCGATGCAGGGACGTCCGGACGCCAGCAGGAATGTCACGGTAGACGGCCTCGTGGATCAGGTCGTGTCGGAATCGCAGTCCGGTCTGGTCGTCCTCGAGAGCGCCTGCCGCCATGGCGCTGGACAGGATGGTGGACAGGTCGCCGACCGATCGACCGGTCACGGCCGCGAGATCCGTGAGGGTGAAGTGCGCACCCAGGATCGAGGCCGACCGGAGCAGTTCCAAGGTCTCGGTCGGCAGGTGGCTCAGTCGCCGCAGCACGGTCATCCGGAGGGTCGCTGGACTCGACACGGTGTCCACCTCGACGCAACCGTCGTTGTGCCGCAGCGCCCCGTCCTGGGCGAGCGCCGAGACCAGTTCGGTGATGAAGAGGGGGTTTCCGCCGGCCGCTGCGGCCTGGCGCAACAGACCCGCCCCAGGGGCCCCGTCGACCGTGTCCGCCACCAGGTCTGCCACGTCGTCATCGGAAAGCGGCCCGAGCACCACGTGTCGGAGCCACTCGTGATCCTGCGGCTGCAGCATCCGGAGCAACGGCGTGGAGTCGGCCACGGGGCGGAAGCAACCGAGAAGGGCCAAGGGCAGGCCGGAGCCTCGGCGGCGGATCGCATTCACCACCAGCAAGCTTGCGGTGTCGGCCCATTGGAGGTCGTCCAGGGCAAGCAGCACGGGAGTCGCGCACGCCAACTCCTCCACCAGGTCCGCGAAAGCGTCCACGACCCTGAATTGCAGGCCGGGATCGCTGCTGACGGTGATGGCGCCGTGTTCTCCGACTTCGTGGGTGGCGAGCAGGGAGGTGATCTCAGCCCGCCGGGGATCGGTCGCGGCGCTGGTGCACCCGAGGGCGCGAGCGATCAGTCCGAACGGTCGCAGCCGCTCCAGCTCGTCGCCGCCGGCCCGCGCCACCAGAAAGCCTTGTCTGCCAGCGGCTTCCGCGGCGGCCGTCAGCAACCGCGACTTGCCGATCCCGGGTGGTCCCTCGATCCAGGCAGTGGCGCGTGTGCCAGCCTCCGCGCGTGACACCAAGGTTGCCAGGACGGCCGACTCCTCGTCGCGTCCGCGCAGGGTGAGACCCGGCGGCGTCGGGGGCATGAACGGCATCCTAGCCCTCGGCACCTCCTCGGACCTCCGGGTCAACGCACGCCCTCATCCACCACCGCGCTCCAGCTCCGAAGGCTCGATGATCTCGGACAGGACGCCCAGGAGCCCCAGCCACCCGGTGAACGGCACGTCCTCGGCCCCGCCCTCCCCCGACGCGGTCGTGACCACGCCAGAAGGCGGGTCGCGGTCCTCCACGGTGATCACGATCTGCATACCGTCCAGCCTGTCTGCGACATTCGGAGCGGATCATCGGCCACCTGGCGGATGTGGGGGCACCGCAAGCGTGGCCAGGCTGGGAGCACCGGGCCGGACCGTGCGACCAGTATGCGGAGCCGTCACCTGACAGGTCGGCGGGCGCCAT
>CAYRLV010000061.1:0-6941 GCA_964425155.1 uncultured Ornithinicoccus sp.
CATGCCCAACACCCCGTCTACCCCGGGCGGGGACACCGGCATGCCCAGAACCCGGGGGTCTGGACCGCTCACCGAGCGGAGGGACGGAACTGTTGCCCGGGAGATCGGGGTGCCCTTGACCGCCTCCGTGGTTGCCGCGTGGTCAGGCCAACGCGGCGAGAAGCCGGTCGACGTCGCCGAGCAGGAACGGGGCGCCGAGGAACTCCTGGACCCCAGCCAAGGCCCGGTCTCGTTGCTCGGAGTCGCGAGCGGCTGGCCAGGCGGCGAGGTGGCGGGCTCCGATGTGGTGCAACGAGGCAAGGGTGAGCCCGAAGTCGGCGCGATTCGACACCCGCCCCGGTCCGTCAGCGGCGAGGTAGGCACGGTAGAGCTGTCGCTGCCGCGCAGCCACGCCTCGTCCGAACTCGAAGGCAAGCATCGCCACCTCTCGGGACGGGTCGCCGGGGCCGGCGTTGTCGAAGTCGATGACACACAGTCCCCCGGCGTCGGTGCGGCGCAGGTTGTCCGCCCACAGGTCGAGGTGGCATGTCTGCACCCGTGCCATCGGCGTCAGGGTCGCCTCGACCTGCAGGAGGGCCGGCAGCAACCGGTCGAGACGATCCGCATACGGCGCGTTCGCTGCCCGCGCGGCTTTCAGCAGTCGCTGCCAGCGGGAGCGGCCCACCGGCTCCTGGAACCATGCGTCCACGACTCCCACCGGTGCCCGGTTGATCGCGTGGAGGCGAGCGAGCAGCCTGCCGACGGCTCCTGGATCGAGGTCGGTGTCGGGAGCGGCGAAGTCGACCCACGAGCAGACTCGGACCGACTCACCGTCGACCTTCGCTACGAAACGTCCGGTGGTGGCCCGCACCGGACGAGGGCAGGGGAGACCGGCGGCGAAGACGGACTCCTGATAGTCGCCGACCCGCTCGAGGGCGGCCAGCTCGGTCGCGGAGGGCGCCTCGAACGTCTGCTTGACGGCCCACCGGCCTCGGTCGGTGACGAGCCGGTGGACCGAACCCAACTCGCCACGGGAGACGTCCGGGTGCAGCGCCGACGCGCGGCCGAGACCGAAGATGTCACTCAGCGCCTGGGGGTCCATGCGGCGGATCCAGCCCTTCTCTCAGGCTCCGGCAGGCTCCGGCTCGGCCTCGTCCTGGTCGACCTCGTCCAGCCGCAGGGTCGGGGGCTTGCGGGTGAACATGCGAGTGAGGAAGAGCAGGTAGAGGATGCCGACCGCGACCCAGCTCAGTCCGACCTCGAACGTGGTCCGGGACAAGCTGGTCCACAGCCAGGCGGTGAGGCCGACGCCGATGAGGGGGATCAGTCCGAACAGCACGAGGTCGCGCGGGGTTCGGCGTCCTCCGTCGATGACGAAGTGCTTGATCACCGACAGGTTGACGAAGGAGAAGGCCGCCAAGGCACCGAAGCTGATCATCGCGGCAGCGAGGTCGAGGCTGATGAACAGGGCGACGCACGAGACCACACCGACGAGCAGGGTGGCCAGGACCGGGGTGTGGAACCGGGCGCTCAGCCGACCGAAGAAGCTCCGGGGCAGCACGCCATCACGGCCCATGGCGTAGAGGATCCGCGACACGCTGGCCTGCGAGGCCATCGCCGAGGCGAAGCAGCCGGAGATGTAGGCGGCCGTGAAGAAGCTGCTGACGAACGATCCGCCCACGCGTTTCATCACGTCGAGCGCGGCCGAGTCCACGTCGGTGAACTGGGTGTGGTCCGGGAAGGCGAGGTAGGCGACGTAGGAGATCCCGATGAAGGTCACGCCGCCGGCCAGCGTGGTCAGCATGATCGCTCGGGGCATGGTCCTGCGCGGGTCGCGGGTCTCCTCCGACAGGGTGGAGATGGCGTCGAAGCCGAGGAAGGACAGGCACAGGATGGCCGCGCCACCGAACAGCGCCCCCAGGTCCGCGTCACCACCGAAGAAGGGGAAGGTCAGGGACGGAGCTCCCGCGTCGGCCACGTGCTTGAACGAGGCGATGATGAACACGACGATGAAGACGGCCTGCACCGCGACGAGGAGCAGGTTCATCCGCGTGACCATGCGGATCCCGACCACGTTGAGGCCGGTGACGAGCACGATCGCCAGCAGCACCCACACCCACGACGGCACCGACTCGAACTGGGCGTGCAGGTAGATGCCGATCACCAGGTAGTTGATCATCGGCAGGAAGATGTAGTCCAGCAGCAGCGCCCAGCCGACGACGAAGCCGGCGTGGCCCCCGAACGACTTCTGCGTGTAGGTGTAGGCGGACCCGGCGTAGGGGTGCGCGTGCACCATCCGGCCGTAGCTGTAGGCCGTGAAGAGCATGGCGGCCAGCGTGATGACGTAGGCACCCGGCAGGTGACCGTCCGTGCCGTCGGCCACCACGCCATACGTGGTGAAGACGGTGAGCGGCACCATGTAGGCGAGACCGAAGAGCACCAGCGCTGGCAGGCCGAGCACGCGTTGGAAGTGTCCGTCCTGGTAGGTCGTCGCAGCGGTGTCCATGGGAATGTCCTTGCGGGAGAGGGCAGGTGGGATTCAGTTGTTGTCGCGGTCGTAGACGACCCGACCGGCGGCGATGGTCTGCTCGACCGTGGCGTCGCCGACGGGTCCGGCGCCCTCGGCGAACAGGTTGCGGTCGAGCACGGCGAGGTCGGCCCGGTTGCCGACTCGCAGCACACCGGCGTCGTCGTCGTGGTTGACGTGGGCGGATCCGGCGGTGAAGCCCTGCAGGGCCACGTCCAGCGGGAGAGCCTGCTCGGGCAGGAACGGTGCGTTGTCGCGGGCCTCGGGGTCGATGCGGGTGACGGCGACCTCGATCTCCTCCAGCGGGTTGGCCGTGGTCACCGACCAGTCGCTGCCCATCGCCATCCGCACGCCGCTGCGCAGGAAGTCGCCGAAAGGATACTGCCGCTCGGAGCGGTCGCGGCCGAGGAACGGCAGCGTGAGCTCCTCCATCTGCGGCTCCATCTGGGCCCAGTAGGGCTGGCAGTTGGCCACGACGCCGAGGTCGCGGAAGCGTGGCACGTCCTCCGGCTGCACGATCTGCACGTGCGCGATGTGGTGCCGAAGGTCGTTGTTGCCGTTGGCCTTCCGCGCCGCCTCGACGGCGTCGAGCGCGTTGCGGACGGCCCGGTCGCCGATGGCGTGCATGTGCACCTGGAACCCGTGCCGGTCCAGCTCGGTCACCGCCGCGCAGAGCAGGTCCTGCTCCACGTAGGTGAGGCCCACGTTGTCGGTGTGGCCGCCGCAGCCGTCGCAGTAGGGCTCGAGCAGCGCGCCGGTGTGGTTCTCGAGCACGCCGTCGGTCATGATCTTGACGGTGGTCGGGTGGAACCCGGGGGCGGCGCCCTGCTCGCGCTGGGTGAGGAACTCGGGCAGCTGGTCGAGCCCCCGGTGCCGGTCCCACCACAGCGCCCCGACCACCCGCGCGGTCAGCTCGCCGGACTGGGCGAGCGACCGGTGGGCCGCCAGGGTGTCGGGAGTGACCCACGCGTCCTGCCAGCCGGTGATCCCGAGCGAGTGCAGGTGCTTCTGCGACTCGAGAATGGCCGCCTGCCAGTCCTCGACGGTCGGCAGGGGGAGGTGACGGTCCTGGAAGCTGTAGGCCGCGCCCTCGTGCAGCGTGCCGCTGGGTTCACCGGTGTCGGGATCGCGCTCGATCCGGCCGTCCGACGGGTCGGGGGTGTCGCGGGTGATCCCGGCAACCTCGAGCGCCCGCGAGTTCACCCACGCGCCGTGGACGTCGCGGTTCATGAGGAACACCGGCCGGTCGGGCACCACGGCGTCCAGGTCCTCCTTGCGGGGCGTGCCGCCGGGGAAGTACTCCATCGCCCAGCCGCCACCGATGATCCACGGCAGGTCGGGGTGCGCGACGGCGAACCGGGCGATGTGGTCCAGGTAGGCCTGCCGACCGGCAAGGTCGTTGAGCCACACGTTGAGCCGGTTGCGGCCCGCGACCGGCGGGTGGATGTGCGCGTCCTGGAAGCCGGGTGTGACGAGGCCGCCGGGGGAGTGGATCACGCGGGTATGGCGGGTGGTCACCTCACCCACGGCGTCGGCACCCAGCGCGACGATGCGGTCGCCGCGCACGGCGATCGCATCCGACCAGGGGCGGTCGGGATCCCCGGTCCACACCGGGCATCCGGTCACGACGAGGTCGGCGGGGTCGGTCATCTCGATCACCTCGGGGTCAGAGGAAGTAGAGCCGGGACAGGGGGACGGAGTCGGCGGGTTCGCTGGAGATCGGCTCGCCGTCCAGGTCGACGGCACCGTCCGGCGCGACGTGCACCTGCGCGGACGGCCGGTGCAGGTGCATCTCACCGAGCCCGATGCCGCGGGTGTGCCGGACCGCGACCCGGCGTCGGCGGGTGGGCAGTCGGTCCCGAGCCTCGTCGCGGGCCGACCCGCTGACGAAGGCGACGGCGAGCTCGGCCGGAGCGGCGCCATACCCACCGAACTGCGGGCCCAGCACCAGCGGCTCGGCCGTGTCGATCGCGGCGTTCGGGTCGCCGGTGACGCCCCAGGCAGGGAACCCGGCCTTGAGCACCAGGCGCGGCTTGGCGCCGAACCGGGCGGGGTCCCAGAGCACGATGTCGGCCAGCTTGCCCACCTCGAGCGACCCGATTTCGTGCGACAGCCCGTGCGCGACAGCGGGATTCAGCGTGAGTTTGGCGAGGAAGCGCAACACGCGGGCGTTGTCGTGCCGCTCGTGCTCGGCGCCCCGGGTGCGCTTCATGATGCCGGCCAGCCCGAAGGTGCGGCGCACCGTCTCGCCGGCCCGGCCCATGCCCTGGGCGTCCGAGGACGTGATCGGGATGACCCCGAGGTCGTGCAGCACGCCCTCGGCGCCCATCGTGGACGCGCGGATCCGGTCGCGGGTGATGGTGCGGTCGGTCGGCACCGCCGGGTTGAGTCCGTGCGCCCCCATGATCATGTCGAAGTGCTCGTCGACGGCGTCCCGCCCGAACGGCAGGGTCGGATTGGTGGACGACCCGATGACGTGCGGCACCCCGGCGAGACTGAGCACGTCGGGAGCGTGCCCGCCGCCGCACCCCTCGACGTGGAAGGCGTGCACCGTGCGCCCGTCCAGCGCGGCGAGCGTGTCGCGCACGAAGAGGCTCTCGTTGAGGCCGTCGGTGTGCACCGCCACCTGCACGTCGTGCTCCTCGGCGACGCTGAGCGCCGTGTCCAGCGCCCGCGCGTGCGCACCCATGTCCTCGTGCACCTTGAACCCGCACGCGCCACCCTCGACCAGCGCCTCGACCAACGGGCCCGGGTGCGAGGAGGATCCGCGGGCCAGGAAGCCGATGTTGACCGGCCAGGCGTCGAACGACGCGAACGCCGCGCGGAGCGCCCAGGGCGAGTTGACGCCGACTCCCCAGACCGGGCCGAACTCCTGGCCGATGATCGTGGTCACGCCGGACGACAGCGACGCCTCCATCACCCGGGGCGTCATGAGGTGCACGTGCGTGTCGATGGCTCCGGCAGTGGCGATCAGCCCCTCGCCACTGACGATCGCGGTGCCGGTGCCGACGACGACCTCGACCCCGTCGAGCGTGTCCGGGTTGCCGGCGCGGCCGATCGCCGCGATGCGCCCCTGCCGGATGCCGATGGAGGTCTTGCGGACTCCGAGCACCGGGTCGAGGACGAGCACGTTCGACACCACCACGTCGCAGGTGTCGGCGACGGTGGCGGCCCGCAGGTGCATGCCGTCGCGCGCGGTCTTGGCGAACCCGGCGAGGAACTCCTCGCCCGGTGCCTGCGCGTCGTGCTCGACCTCCACCAGGAGGCCGCTGTCGCCGAGGACGACGCGGTCGCCGGTGGTCGGCCCGTATGGCGTGCTCATCCGCGGTCTCGCTCGTCGCCGGCCTCGTGGCCGGCCGTCGTCGACCCCGCGGCGGTGTCCAGGTAGCCGCACGCGCGGGCTCGCTCGAGCGCGGCCTCCTTGGCGCCGGCCACGTCCAGGGGCCCGTCGACCAGCCCCGCGAATCCGATGACGACCCGGTCTCCGCCGATCGGCACGAGGGACACCGGCGTCGGGCTGCCCGGCTCGAACCGCTGGACCGTCCCGGCGGGGATGGCCAACCGGGTGCCCCAGGCAGCCCCGCGGTCGAACCGCAGCCGCGGGTTGACCTCGAAGAAGTGGAAGTGGGAGGTGACGCTGATCGGGACGGGGGAGTCGTTGACCACCTCGAGAGACACGAGGTCGTCCCGGCCGGCGAAGGGGTCGGCGGTCTCCCGCGCCGGCAGGACGGCGCCGGGAGGGAGGCGGTCGGCACCGCCCTCGTCGTGGGCCGGCTCGTCGGGCGGCCCGAACGGCTCGGGGACGACGGCCAGCCGGGTGCCGTCGGCGAAAACCGCCTCGACCTCGACCCGTCGCACGACCGACGCGACCCCGGGCAGCACGTCCTTCGCCGCGAGCACGGATCGCCCCCGTTCGACCGCCTCGGTCAGCCGCAGCCCGTCGCGGGCCGCCTCGGCCACCTCGTCGGCGACCAGGGCCGTGGCTTCCGGCACGTTGAGCCGCAGGCCACGGGCACGGCGCGCCCGGGCGAGCTGCGCCGCGGTGAACAGCAGCAGCCGGTCGCGCTCGGTGGGCGTCAGCTCCATCAGGGGCTCCGGTCGGTCTCGCCGGCGAGCCGACCCGCCGGCGTCGAGGGCACACAGCGAACCACAGCAGGAACGTTCCTGCAAGGGGTGTCTCGCCAGTCGTCCCCGTTGTTGCCGCGTGAGCGGCCCCTCGACGGCCCGCTCACGCCGCAACACGGGGATAGGTGGAGCGCTGATGGCAGGCCGCCGATTAGGGTCGAGCCGTCATGAACCAGCGCCAGCGGATCCGGCTCAGCGACGTCGCTCGTGCCGCGGGAGTGTCCACCACCACGGTGTCCGATGCCCTGCGCGGCCGCGGGCGGCTGTCGCAGGCGACCCGTGACCACGTGACCGCGGTGGCGAATGAGCT
>CAYRLV010000061.1:7041-14040 GCA_964425155.1 uncultured Ornithinicoccus sp.
GCGGGCGGCTGTCGCAGGCGACCCGTGACCACGTGACCGCGGTGGCGAATGAGCTCGGGTACCAAGTGCATCCGGGCGCGAGCTGGCTGCGCACGGGGCGCACGGGGACCATCGGGCTGAGTTTCCCGGAACACACCGTGGGGCTGGAGTACTACATGCGGCTCGCCCAGGGTGCCGCCGACGAGGCGTTCGACCACGGGCTGGCGCTCACCCTCCTGCCTGCCGGCTTCGCCGGGGCGGGCGGCCCCGGTTCGCACGTCGACGGGATCATCCTGTCCGACCCGATGGTCGGTGCCCGTGAGACCACCGCCGTCCGCGATCTCGACCGCCCGACGGTCACCGTGGAGCGCGACCTCACCCCCGGAGCCGGGCACGCCGGCCGGATCGAGAGCGACCACGGCACCGCGGTCGCCGGCCTGCTCGACCACCTGGCCGAGCGTGGCGCCCGCCGGATCGCGGTCCTGTGCCCGGGCGAGGAGACGTCGTTCGGCTCCGACATCCGCGCCGCGCACGAGGACTGGTGTCGTCGGCGGAAGCATCCGCACCTGGTGTACGACGTCCCCTTCGCCGCCGGCCACGCCGCGGTGCTGACCGCGACCCGCGCCGCGCTGACGGCCTCGCCCGCGCCCGACGCGATCCTCTCCGTCGCCGACGGCACGGTGCCGACCGTGCTCCAGGTGGTCCTCGCCGCCGGGTTCGAGGTCCCTCGCGACCTCCTGCTCGCCGGTTACGTGGACGGTATGACGCTCGCCTCCCTGTCCGTGCCGGTCACCGCCGTGGACCTCGACCCGCGTGAGGTCGGGCGCCAGGCGGCGCGGCTGCTCGCCGACCTGATCGAGGGTCGTCGACCGCCGGGGACCGTCGTCGACGTGCCGGTGCACCTGCACGAGCGGGCGAGCACCGTGTCGGCGCCGAGCGCACCGAGCCAGCCCGATCGCCGCTGACGCTCGCTCGTGCGGCGACGCGATCGATGGACGGGCCCGCCGTGGGGTCGCCCACCGGTCAGCTGCCCGCCTTGACCGAGCCGACCGCCAACTCGCCGCTCCGCCAGACCTGGCGCACCCGCTCGCGCATGCCGTCCAGGTCGAGGCAGTCGCCCTCGAGGACCACGAGGTCCGCGGCGAGTCCCGGTGCGATGCGGCCCGTCTCGTCCTGCAGACCACACAGTCGGGCGGCCCCCGAGGTGGCACTGACGAGGACCTGCTCCGGGGCCATCCCGCAGTCGCGCATCAGTGGCAGCTCCTCGAGGTTGCGCCCGTGCGGCCCGACCCCGCTGTCGGTGCCCATGGCGATGTTGACCCCGGCGGCGATCGCGGCGCGCACCGAGTCGCGGTGTGCGTCCACGACCTCGGTGGCCTTGAGGAGCACCGCCGGGGGCAGTGCCGTGCCGCCGGCGGCCGCGGCGAGCACCGACTGCGGGGCCACCAGGGTGGGCACCAGCCAGGTGCCCCGCTCGAGCATCAGCGCGATGGCCTCCTCGTCGAGGTAGATCCCGTGCTCGATCGAACGCACCCCGGCCCGGATGGCGTTCTTGATCCCGCCGGTCCCCTGGGCGTGCGCCATGACCACCCGGCCGGCTGCGGCCGCCTCGGTGACGATGGTCTCGATCTCCTCCGGCTGGAAGTGGGAGTGGGTCGGGTCGTCCAGGGGCGACAGGACGCCCCCCGTGGTGCAGATCTTGATGACATCCGCACCGGCGCGCAGCATCAGCCGGACGACCTTGCGCACGTCGTCGGGGCCGTCGGCGACCCCCGACGGGCGGCCGGGGTGCGGGGGCGACAGCGGCATGTCGAAGCCGGACGGGAACCATCCGTCCGTGTGTCCACCGGTCTGACCGATGATGTTCACCGCGATGAGCATCCGCGGCCCGGCGATGAGCCCGTCCGCGACGGCCTGCCGGATCCCCATGTCCGCACCGCCCGCGTCGCGCACCGTCGTCACTCCGGTGGCGAGCGTGTCCGCCAGATGCCTTGCTGCCGTGTAGAACTGGTAGGAGAACGGCTCGACCAGCCGCTGCATCCGGTCCACTCCCGACGAGGTGACGTGGACGTGGCAGTCGAAGAAGCCGGGCAGCAGAGTCGCCCCGGCGAGGTCTACGCCGACGTCCCCGTCCAGCCCGGGGCCCACGTCCACGATCCGACCGTCCTCCACCACGACGTCGGCGAGCGCCGGACGAGCACCGGTCCCGTCGAAGACCTGTGCTCCGGTGAACAGGGTGCGCGAGCTCACGCGGGGACCCCGCGAAGGATCCGAGGCAGGGTGGCAGGGCAGCGGGTTGCGGTCATCGGGTCCTCTCGGGCTTCGGGTCGGTGGGGGAGTGGGTCGTGCCGCCGGTCGGGTCGACGGAGACGTCGGAGGCCGGGTCCGGAGTGGCGTCGGCGGCGCTGAACGCCACCCGCAGGTCCGGCTCGGCGAAGTGGCACGCCACCGGGTGGTCCTGCCCGCGGTCCACCAGCTCCGGCTCCTGCTCGGCACAGATGTCCTGGGCCTTCCAGCACCGGGTGCGGAAGCGGCAACCGGAGGGCGGGTGCGAGGGGCTCGGGACGTCGCCCTCGAGCACGATCCGCTCGCGCCGTTCGCGCCCCGCCGGGTCGGGCAGCGGCGCGGCGGACAGCAGGGCCTGGGTGTAGGGGTGGCTGGGTCGGCCGTAGACCTGGTCGCGCGTGCCGGTCTCGACGACCTTGCCGAGGTACATCACCGACACGCGGTCGGAGATGTGCCGCACGACCGTCAGGTCGTGCGCGATGAACAGGTAGGCGAGCCCGAGCTCGTCCTGCAGCTTGCGCAGCAGGTTGACCACCTGCGCCTGGATCGAGACGTCCAGTGCCGACACCGGCTCGTCGAGCACGACCAGCTCCGGGTTCAGCGCAAGGGCCCGGGCGATACCGATGCGCTGCCGCTGCCCTCCGGAGAACTCGTGCGGGTAGCGGCGGTCGTGCTCGGGGCTCAGCCCGACCAGTTCCATCAGCTCGCCGATCCGCCGACGGCCACCGCTCTTCTCGAGCAGGCCGTGGACGCGCAGCGGCTCGGCGATGAGCTCACGCACGGTCATCCGTGGGTCCAGCGAGGCGAAGGGGTCCTGGAAGACGATCTGCACGTCGCGCCGCAGCAGCCGCAGCGGCCCTCGACCCAGCGTCGTGATGTCCCGCCCCTTGAACTCGATCCGTCCGCTGGTGGGATCGAGCAGCCGGATCACCGTGCGGCCCAGCGTGGTCTTGCCGCAGCCGGACTCGCCGACCACGCCCAGCGTCTCGCCGGCCGACAGCTCGAGGTCGACGCCGTCCACGGCGTGCACCTGGCCCACCTGGCGGCGCAAGGGTCCGCTGGTGACGGGGAAGTGCTTGACCAGGTCTCGCACCCGCAGCAGCGGCGCCTTGCCTGCCGTGCGCGGCTCGTCCGCGACCTCGGGGCCACTCATGTCGCGGCCTCCGTGACGTGTCGGAACACGGCGGGACCCTTCGTGGTGTGGCGGGTCATGTGATCTGCTCCGCGCGTGCCAGCAGCCTCGACGCCTCGTCGGCGAGCTCGTCCTTGAAGTGGCACGCCGCCCGATGGCCCCCGTCCACGGTCTCCAGCTTCGGCAGCGTGGTTCGGCACTCCTCGCGGTCGCGGGAGAGCAGGCACCGTGGGTGGAACGGGCATCCCGGCGGCACGGCAGCGAGGTTCGGGGGACTGCCGGGGATCGGGCGAAGCCACTTCTCGTTGCCCCCGGTCTGCGGCAGGCTGGCCATCAGACCCAGGGTGTAGGGATGTCGGGGATTCGCGAAGATCGTGGCGACGTCGCCCGTCTCGACGACGTGGCCCGCATACATCACCACCACCCGGTCGGCCATCTCGGCGATCAGTCCCAGGTCGTGGGTGATGAGCACCAGGCTGGCACCGCTCTCGCGCTGGGCCTCGCGCAGGACCTCCATGATCTGTGCCT
Source organism: uncultured Ornithinicoccus sp. (assembly GCA_964425155.1). Classification (GTDB taxonomy): domain Bacteria; phylum Actinomycetota; class Actinomycetes; order Actinomycetales; family Dermatophilaceae; genus Segeticoccus. The sequence goes on from CAYRLV010000061.1 coordinate 10,967, forward strand.
GGATGGTGACGTCGAGGGCGGTGGTGGGTTCGTCGGCGATGATCAGCTTCGGGTCGTTGGCCACGCCCATCGCAATCATGGCCCGCTGCCGCATACCGCCGGAGAACTCGTGCGGGTACTGGTCGTACTGCTGCTCCGGCTGCGAGAGGCCGACGAGTCGGAGCAGGTCGATCGCCTTGCGCCGCAACGTGCTCCGGCTGGCAGGGAAGTGTGCGCGGATGGCCTCGTCGAGCTGGGCGCCGACCTTGTAGACCGGGTCGAGGCAGGTCATCGGGTCCTGCGGCACCAGGGCGATGTCGCGCCCACGAATGGCCCGCAGCTCCTTCTGCTTGAGGGCGAGCAGGTCCTTGCCCTCGAACCACGCGTGGCCCGAGGTCTCGAGCCGCTTCGACTCCTGCAGCAGCCGCAGGATGGACAGCATCGTGACGCTCTTGCCTGAGCCGGACTCGCCCACGACGCCCAGCGTTTCGCCGGGGTGCACGTCGAAGCTGACGCCGTCCACGGCGCGCACCACGCTGTCGTGGGTGTGGAAGCGCACCGCCAGGTCCTGGATGGACAGCACGGGATCGGTCACGGCGTTCCTCTCAGGCTCGCAGGCTCGGGTCAAGGACGTCGCGCAGTCCGTCGCCGGCCAGGTTGAACCCGAGCACGACGAGGAAGATCGCCAGCCCCGGGAAGGTGGACGTGTATGAGGCGTAGAAGATGTATTCGCGCGCCTCGCCCAACATGGTGCCCCACTCCGGCGTGGGTGACTGGACACCGAGCCCGAGGAACCCGAGGCCGGCCGCGACGAGGACGGTGAGGCCGATGTTGAGCGTCGCGAAGACGACGATCGGGGTCAGCGAGTTGCGCAGGATGTGGCGCCGCAGGGTGGTCATCCGTGGGGACCCGAACGCGTCGGCCGCCTGCACGTAGACCTCCTCGCGCAGCGCCAGTGCCTGCCCGCGGGCCAACCGGATGAACTGCGGCACCACGCCGAACCCGGCCGCGATGATGACGCTCTTGAGCCCGACGCCGATGACCGCGACGAGCAGCAGGGCCAGCAGGAACGGGTTGAAGGCGAGCATGATGTCGGCGATCCGTTGGATCACCATGTCGACCCAACCGCCGAGGTAGCCCGAGACCAACCCCAACGGCACGCCGATCACGGTGGCCAGACCGACCGCGAGGACACCGATCATCAGGGTGTAGCGACCGCCGTACATGATCCGAGACAGGATGTCGCGACCCAGGTTGTCGGTGCCCAGCAGATGGGCACCGGAGGGCCGGAGGAACGCGTCCTGGAGCGACTGCTGCGTCGGGTCGTACGACGTGAGCAACGGCGCGGCGGCCGCCAGCACCGCGAAGAGCAGCAGCACGAGGATCCCGAACACCGCGGCCTTGTTGCGCAGCAGGGTCCGCAGCCCGCGCAGCTGTGCCGAGTCCCGCCGCGCGGGGGCGTCCTGCCCCCGGCCGTCCGGAGCGACTGCCTCAGCCATAGAGCCTCACCCTCGGGTCGACGACGGTGTAGAGCAGGTCGGTGATGATGTTGACGACGATGAACATCGCCGCGAAGACGAAGACGATGCCCTGCACCATGGGGTAGTCGCGCGCGCTGATCGACGCGACCAGCAGCCGGCCGAGGCCCGGCCAGGCGAACACGGTCTCGGTGAGGACGGCGCCGCCGAGCAGCGTGCCGAACTGCAGCCCGATGACGGTGAGGATGGGGACGAAGGCGTTGCGCAGGGCGTGCCGGAGGACGACGGTGCGGTCGATGACACCCTTGGCCCGGACGGTGCGGACGTAGTCGCGGCCGAGCTCGTCGATCATCGTCGAGCGGGTCATCCGGGCGATGATCGCCATCGAGAAGACACCGAGCGTGATCGAGGGCAGCACCAGGCTGGAGATCGTGGCGGCGCCGGAGACCGGCAACCACTGCAACTTCACCGAGAACAGCATGATGAGCAGGATCCCGAGCCAGTAGACCGGCATCGAGATGCCCATGACCCCGATCATCGACACGAAGCTGTCGAGGGGGCCGTCCTTGTGCCGGGCCGCGATGACGCCGAGCGTGATCCCGGCGACCACACCCACCAACGTCCCGAGGATGGCCAACTCCAGGGTGAACGGAAGGCGCGTGGCGATCTCGGAGACCACGGTGTCGCCCGTGCGGGCCGAGACGCCCAGGTTGCCGTGGACCAGGTGCTCGAGGAACCGGCCGAACTGGACCGGCACCGAGTCGTCCAGACCCATCTGCTGCCGGATCCGCTCCACCTGCTCCGGGGTGGCCTGGAGGCCGGCGATCACCCGGGCCGGGTCACCCGGCAGGAACTGGATGAGCAGCACCAGGACGAAACTGACCCCGAGCAGGGTGATGAGCGAGGCGACCAGACGCCCCAGCAGATAGGTCGCGAGTCCGCGCACGGCTACCCGCCGGGCGTGCTGGGTCGGACCCGGGTGGTCAGGGGTCGCACCGTCACCGCGTCAACCGGCCGGGTGGGCGTAGACCGTGTCGAACTTCTCGTTGGGGACGTAGGAGATCCCCTCGACATCGCTCGAGTAGGCCAGGTCCAGGGTCTGGCTCCACAGGAACAGCCAGGGCGCGTCCTTCCAGATCTGTTTCTGTGCCTGGCAGTAGAGGTCGTTGCGCTTGCTCTCGTCCAGCTCCCGGTTGCCCTGCGCGATGAGCTTCTCGACCTTGGGGTTGGTGTAGAAGTTCGTCGCGAGGCCGTTCGGCGGCCACTCCGACTTCTGGAACATCTGGAACTGCGTGGCGGCGTCGAGTGCCCCGGGTGCCCACCCCAGCAGGTGCATGTCGTACGGGCCGTTCTTCTTCTGGTTCCCCGCGAGGTATGAGGGCCAGTCGGTGGTGCTGACCTGTGCCTTGACCCCGATGTCCTTGAGGTTGGCGGCGATCGCCTCGGCCGCCTGCTTGTCCTGCAGGTAGCGGCCGGTCGGTGTGCCGAACGTGATCTTGAGGTTCTTGACACCGGCCTTGGCGAGTAGGTCCTTGGCCTTCTGCGGGTCGTAGTCGTAGCTCCCCGCCTTGCAGTAGCCGCTCAGGCTGGCGGCGAGGGGGGAGTCCATGACGTCGA
>CAYRLV010000062.1:0-13868 GCA_964425155.1 uncultured Ornithinicoccus sp.
TTCACCGTCAAGGACGGTGAGTTCTTCACGCTGCTCGGCCCGAGCGGTTGCGGCAAGTCGACCACGCTGATGAGCGTCGCCGGTCTGGAGCGGCCGGACACCGGGTCGATCAAGGTCGGCGACGAGGTGTTCTTCGATGCCGACTCGCACCGGTTCCTCACCCCGGAGCAACGCAACCTCGGCATGGTCTTCCAGTCCTATGCGCTCTGGCCGCACATGACGGTCGAGGCCAACCTGGCCATGCCGCTGAAGCTGCGCAAGGTGAAGAAGTCCAAGCAGGACAGCCTGATCGACGAGACCCTCGACCAGGTGGGCCTGCTCCCCTACAAGAAGCGCTATCCGCACCAGCTCTCCGGCGGGCAGCAGCAGCGGGTGGCCCTGGCCCGGGCGCTCGTCTACTCGCCGACCGTGCTGCTGCTGGACGAGCCGCTGTCCAACCTCGACGCGAAGCTGCGCGACCGGGCGCGGGCCTGGCTCAAGGACTTGCAGGCCAGCATCGGCATCACCACGGTCTACGTGACCCACGACCAGCTGGAGGCGTTGTCGCTCTCCGACCGGCTCGCGGTGATGGAGGAGGGGCACATGCTCCAGGTGGCCTCGCCCAAGGACGTCTACAACGCCCCGGCCAACGCGTCGGTGGCCGACTTCATCGGCCGCTGCAGCTTCTTCCGCGCGACGGTGCGCGGTGACGAGGCGCAGGGCGTCGTCACCGTCGAGTTGCCCAGTGGCGGCACGCTGCGGGTGACGGCGCACGAGAGGCACGCGGACGGTGACGAGGTGACCGTCGGCATCCGGTCGGAGCGGATGGAGGTCGTGCCGCCTCGTGCCGACACTGACCCGGCCACCGTCAACGCGATTCCGGCGGAGCTGAAGAAGGTCTCGTTCGTCGGCGCCCGCTACGAGTACGAACTGGTCGCGGGTGACCAGATCGTCTTTGCCGAGAGCGACGCCGAGGTCACCGACCGCCAGGTGTGGCTGTTGGTCCCCACCGACGCGGCCTACGTCTTCTCCGGGGAGGCGGCGGCTCGCTCCAGCGAGCTCGGTGGGGTGGAGGTGTGACCAGCCCGATGGGGGACGCCTCCGACCACTCCCACCAGAGCAACCCGTCCGGCCAGCACATCGGGAGCGGCACGACCGGCCCGCTGCACGGCATCCGCGTCCTCGACCTGTCCCGCCTCGTCGCCGGCAACCAGTTGACCCTCCTGCTCGCCGACTTCGGGGCCGACGTGGTCAAGGTCGAGCAACCCGGCAAGGGCGACATGTTGCGGCACTGGACCGAGGACGGCAAGGAGCTGTTCTGGAAGGTCTACGGCCGCAACAAGCGCAGCATCACGCTCGACCTCAAGCAACCGGCCGGTCGCGACGTGCTGCTGCGCCTGGTGTCCGGCGCCCAGGTGCTCATCGAGAGCTTCCGCCCGGGCACGCTGGAGCGGATGGGCCTCGGCCCCGACGTGCTGCACGAGGCGAACCCGGCGCTGGTGGTCACGCGCATCTCGGGATGGGGCCAGACCGGGTCGATGTCGGGCCATCCCGGCTTCGGGACCCTGATCGAGGCGATGTCCGGGCTGGCCGCCTGGAACGGGTTCCCCGATCGTGAGCCGGTGCTGCCTCCGGGCTCGATGGCCGACATGGTCGCCGGGACGTTCGGCGCCTTCTCGGTGCTCGCCGCGCTGCGGCACGCCGAGGACACCGGGCGCGGCCAGGTGATCGACCTCTCCCTGTTCGAGCCGCTGTTCTCCGTCCTCGGTCCGACCGCGGCGATCTACCGCCACACCGGGCGGGTCCCGCAGCGCACCGGGAGCCGGTCGCAGTCCAGTGCGCCGCGCAACGTCTATCCCACGGCCGACGAGCAGTGGCTGGCGCTGTCCGGCTCCACGCAGACGATGGCGGAGCGGCTGCTCGCCGCCATCGGACGCCCCGAGCTCGCGCAGGACCCCCGCTTCATCGACAACGCGGCCCGGCTGGCGAACGTCGAGGAGCTGGACCGGATCCTCAGCGAACACTTCGGCTCGCGGACCCTCGACGAGAACCTCGAGGAGATGCGCGCCGCCGGGGTGACGGTCGCGCCGGTGATGGACATCTCCGGGCTGCTGGAGACCGAGTTCTTCCGCACCCGGGAAGTGGTCATGGAGGGGCCGGACGTCGACGGCGGTCCACCGGTGCCCATGCACCAGGTGGTGCCGCGGCTGTCCGACAGCCCCGGCCGGGTGCGAGCCCCCGCGCCGTCGCTCGGGCAGCACACCACGGAGGTGGTGCGCGAGCTGGTCTCCGAGCAGGAGTGGCAGGAACTCAGCGAGAAGGGTGCCTTCGGATGAGCGCGACGACGACCGACCCGGTGTGGCGATCACTCCTCTACGTCCCGGTGGTCTCCCAGCGGTTCGTCGACAAGGCGCACACGCGCGGAGCCGACGCGATCCAGCTGGACCTCGAGGACAGCATCGCGGCGAGCGAGAAGGACGAGGCCCGGCGTGCCCTACCCGCCGCCGTCGAGCGGCTCACCGGGCACGGGGTCGACGTCGCGGTGCGGATCAATCGGCCGTGGCGGCTGGCCGTCCGCGACCTCGAGGCCGCGGTCCTGCCCGGCGTCCAGGCGCTGGCGTTGCCGAAGCTGGAGAGCGCCGACCACGTGCGCTTCCTCGACGAGGTGGTCACCGAGCTCGAAGCCAGTGCCGGAATCCCCTCTGGCACGGTCCGGTTCATCGCCATGGTCGAGACCAGCAGCGGGTTCTTCCGGCTGCAGGAGATCGCCGCTGCAAGCCCGCGGATCGCCTACCTCACGTTGGGCACGGAGGACTTCGCCACGTCGGCGGGTGTGCAGCCGGTGCCGGAGCTCATGACCGGTCCGAAGCAGGTCACGGTCTTCGCCGCACGAGCCGCGGGAGTCCTGCCGATCGGGCTCGTCGGATCGATCGCCGACTACCGGGACGCCGACGCCTTCCGTGAGGTGGTGCGTCGCTCGCGCGCGGTCGGATTGGTGGGCGCGAGCGCGATCCACCCCGCCCAGGTGCCGATCATCAACGAGGGGTTCGCGCCGCCGCCGGAGGAGGTCGAGCGGGCGCGTCGCATGGTCGAGACGTATGACGCGGCGCTGGCCGCCGGGGTGGGTGCCGTGGAGTTCGACGGTGCCATGATCGACGAGCCGGTCGTCGAGCGCTCGCGCGCGCTGCTCCGCCTCGCCCGCCGCGACTGACGAGACTGACGAGACTGACGCGGCCGCGGAGGAGTTGCGGCAGTGAGGTTCAGCGCAGCGCGCCGGCGAACGACGTCAGCGGCGGCAGCTCGGGGAGCAGCGCCGCCTGGTAGGCGTGGTAGACGTCCGGCTTGCCACTCCATACCGAGGCTGCCGGCTGGTTGCCCGGATCGAGCTCGTGGTGCCATGACCCGCGTTCGTGGTCGATGAGGTGGTCGTCGGCGTAGGTCCAGAGCCGGTCGTACCAGCGCCGGTAGTCGTCCTCACCGGTGGCCTCGGCGAGGGTCCACGCCGCGGCGATGCCCTCGCACACGACCCAGTGCAACCGGTCGCGGACGACCGGGTTTCCCTCGAAGTCGGTGGTGTAGACGAATCCGTCCGCGTCGTCGGCGTGCCAGCCGTCGGAGACCGCCCGGTCGAACAGGGCGCGGGCCTCCGGCAGCAGCGAGTCGGGTGCACGGTCACCCAGCGACGTCCGCAGGTGCAGCGCCAGGCGGGCCCACTCCATCAGGTGGCCCACCGTCACGCCGTAGGGCCGGAACGGGTGGGCGGGCTCGTCGCGGTGGTAGTCGAGCCGCACCTGCCAGTCGCTCGAGTAGTGCTCGGGCAGCCGCCAGTCGTGGGAGCGGGCGAACCCGTGGACGACCCGCTCGACCATGCGAGCGGCGCGGGAGAGCCAGACCTCGTCCCCCGTCGCGTCGTGGGCGGCGAGCAGCGCCTCGACGCCGTGCATGTTGGCGTTGATCCCGCGGTAGTCCTCCAACACGCTCCAGCTGCGGTCCCAGACGTCGACGAGCAGGCCCTCGCGCTCGTCCCAGAACCGGCGCTCCAGCACGTCGAGCGCGTCCTGCAACAGGGCTGCACCGTGCTCGTGCCCGGCGACCGTGGCGCTGGCCCCCGCCAACACCACGAAGACGTGCTCGTAGGCCCGCTTGTCGCTCACTCGCGGGCCCCCCGCGTCGACCGAGGCGTACCAGCCGCCGACGTCGGGGTCGTGGAGCCGGCCACGCAGGGCCCGGACGCCGTGATCGACCAGGTCGCGCGCGCTCTCCTCACCCTGCAGCGCCGCGAGCGCGAAGACATGCGTCATCCGGCAGGTGATCCACAGCTCCACCGGGCGGTCGAGCTGCGGCTGGCCCGACTCGTCAAGCCAGGCGAATCCCCCTGCCGGGTGGACCGATCCGGTGGCGAAGTCGACGAGCGAGCGGCGATGGTCGGCCAAGGTGGCCCGCTCGGCCGGGGTCAGGGTCGGCACACGATCACGCTCCTTCCGTGGCCTCGATGATGGCATTCCCACCCGGCCGTGTCGCGGCCGCGTCTTCCGGGCTGCGTGCCATGACAGACTCGTGCCTTCGCGCGGAACGAGGAGGGCCACCTGCATGTCCGATGCCACCGCACTCGGCCTGGTCCCTGCGCCGACGCACTGTCGGCTCGGCGAGGGGCGTCTCGAGTTGCCGGCCCGCGTGCCGGTCTGGGCGGAACCCGAGGACCTCGATGCCCTCACCGACCTGGTGGGGCCGGGGTCGGGGCGACGTTTCGTCCCCGCGGCGGCAGAGGCGGATGCCGTGTTGCGGCTCGGACGTGATGGCCGACCGGCGGAGGCCTACCGGCTGTCGGTCACGCCGTCCGGCGTGCAACTCACCGGCGGGGGCAGCGGCGGGCTCCAGCACGGCATACAGACGCTGCGGCAGCTGCTGCCCGCGTGGGCGTGCGGGCTTGCCCCGATCCCCGGGCGCCCCGTGTGGTTGCCTGTTGTCGAGATCGAGGACGAGCCGCGATTCGCTTGGCGTGGTGTGCATCTCGACGTCGGCCGGCACTTCCAGCCGCTCTCCTGGTTGTTCCGGTTCGTCGACCAGCTGGCCCTGCACAAGCTCAACGTCCTGCACGTGCACCTCACCGAGGACCAGGGCTGGCGCTTCGAGGTGAAGGGCCACCCCCGGTTGGCCGAGGTCGGCAGCTGGCGACCCGAGACACGGCTGCCGGCCTGGACCGAGGGGGACGGCACGCCGCACGGCGGCTTCTATCGCCAGGACCAGTTGCGTGCGCTGGTGGAGTATGCCGGTCGTCGAGGTCTCACGATCGTCCCCGAGGTCGACGTCCCCGGCCACGTGCGGGCGCTGCTGGCCGCCTACCCGGAGTTCGGCGACGGCACCGGCGAGCGTGGGGTCGCGACCACGCCGGGCATCTTCCCCGAGGTGCTGCAGCTCACCCCGGCAACCGTGGCCATGGTCGAGGACGTCTTCACCGAGCTCCTGGACGTCTTCCCGTCGCGCCACGTCCACATCGGCGGCGACGAGTGCCCGCGGGACCAATGGCGGGCGAGCGATGAGGCGGCGCGCCTCGCGACCGAGCGCGGTCTGGGCGCGGTGGACGAGCTGCAGGGTTGGCTCACCGATCACCTGCGGGCGTGGCTGGCCGACCGTGGCCGGACCCTGGTCGGCTGGGACGAGATCGTCGAGGACCGGGACGTGCCGGGGGCCGTCGTCATGTCGTGGCGGGGCGTCGGGCCCGGCCGCAGTGCGCTGGCCCGGGGACACCAGGTGGTCATGGCGCCGGCGGACTCCACCTATTTCGACTACTACCCGTCCGACGACGCGGGTGAGCCGTATGCCATCGGCGGGGGCACCACCTGGCAGGACGTGCTCGCCTTCGACCCGGCGGAGGGAGTGCCCGCCGAGCACCGGGACCGGCTGCTCGGCGTCCAGGGGCAGCTGTGGACCGAGTATCTCCCGACGCCGTCACGGGTGGAATACATGGCGTTCCCCCGAGTGTCCGCCCTGGCGCAGGTGGCGTGGAGCGAGGAGCAGCCGGAGGTCAGCGACTTCGAGGCCCGGCTGCGGCGGCATCTTCCCCGCCTGGACGCCTCGGGCGTGGGCTATCGACCTCTCGACGGGCCGGCCCCCTGGCAGCGTGGTGGCACCGGTCGCTGGGCACGACCGGTCAGTCCCGGTCGCTGAGCAGGGCCGGCAGGATCGCACGCGCTGCTGGATTGGTGGGCTCTGGCGTCCGCGCCACCAGTGCCACGCGGCGGTGGACGTCATGGTGCTGCAGGGTGACCGTCGGCAAGGCGGTGCGTGCGGCGACCGGTCGGGGGACGATGGCGAGGCCGAGGCCGCGCTGCACCAGCTGCACGAGCAGGTCGAGCTGGGTCACCCGGAAGGCCAGCCGGCGCTCCAGACCGGCACGAGCACACAGCTGCTCGACCACCGACTGCAGCCCGGTGCCGCCACGGAAGTCGATGAACGGCTCGGCCGCCAGGTCTGCGGGGGCGATGCGACGGCGCCGGGCCAGCCGGTGATCCGGCGGGGTCACCAGCACCAGCTCCTCCTCGTGTGCGGCCAGGACGGCGAGGTCGTCCGGCACGCCGCCCTCGTCGAGGGCCAGGAACGCCAGGTCCAGCTCCGCTCCGCGGAGCAGTGCCACCAGCTCGTCCACGGTCGCCTCCCGGAGGGTGACCGCGATGCCGGGGTGGGCCTCGTGGAAGGCAGCGAAGACGCCGGGCAGGTCGACCCAGGTGAGGGTCTGGATGGTGCCCACGCCGAGGCTGCCTCGCTCGAGCCCGCTCACCGCAGCCACTTCTTCCCGGGCCGCGCGGGCCTCGGCGAGCAAGCGGCGCGCCCGGGGAAGGAGCGCGACACCCGCCGCGGTCAGGGTCACCTGTCTGGTGCTGCGCTCGAACAACGGTGTCCCGAGTTCGCCCTCGAGGGAGCGCACCGACGTGCTCACGGCCGACTGCACGAGATGCAGCTCGTCGGCCGCGCGGGTGAAGTTGAGGTGGCGCGCGACGGCGAGGAAGTGCTCGATCTGGCGGAACTCCATACATCAACACTAGTGATGAGTATGAGCAAAATCATGTGTTGGACAGCTTGATCCGCGACAGCAGACCATGAAGAGGCGGAGGACACACCGGTCTGATCAACTCGGGCGCCCGTGGCCGGTTCGAGGAAAGGACAAGGCGATTCGGATGATCAACGCCCGCGGATCTCGATTGCGGCCCACGGCGGCACCGCCCGAGCGCGTCCCCGCCCTGTGGCTTCATGCCTACTCCGACCGCCCGGGCTGGCGGCGCGCGTGTGCCCGGTTCGTCGTGTCACTGCTCGACGACCGCTGGCCCACCGTGCCGCCGTTGTTCTGACCTGCGATCCTGACCCGCGCCGGCGGGCGGTCAGTGGGCGAGCCGGCTGCGCACCAGGGCTGCGGACAGCCGGGCGAGGTCGGCACCGCGCACCAGCTCGCCGAGAGCCTTCGCCGAGGTCGGGAGCCCGAGCCGGCCCGCCTCGTCGAGGGCACGGGCGTCGACGTAGGGGCGCAGCTCGGGCCACACCGCCTGGACCTCGCGGCAGAAGATGTGGGCACCGGTCGGGCCGATCCGAGGAAACTGCCTGAGCAGGTCGTGCAGCTGCTCGGTGTCTCCGTCGGCCGCCGCGCGCAGCCTCCGCAGGTCGCCGGCATACCGGTCCTGCAGCAGCTGCGCCGAGTCGGCCAGTGCGGTGGAAGTGCTCTCGTCGTAACGCTTGTAGTGAGCCCGTCCGAGGGCATCCACCCGTTGCTGCCACGTGGATGCGAGCAGGGCGCGAGGAGTGCGCCAGCCGGACCGGGACAGCTCGCGGGCCGCGTCCACCGCGATGTCGGCACTGATCCGGGTGGACAGCAGCGTGGTGAGGACGAGTAGCCGGTACAGCGGCGACGGCTTGTCCCGCAACGTGATCCCGGCCTGGTCGGCGTAGGTCCGCCCGTGCTCCTGAAGGAGCCGGGCGACCGATGCGGACTGTCGTTGCGTCATGCCTGTCTGGCTACCCGGAGTCGACGGTCGAAAACCTCACCCGATGCGGAGCCGGCGCGGTGCCGCTCCCGACGGCTCGGGTGGGCACCAGCAGCGGGGCCCGGGGGTGATGTCGCCCAAGACCCTGGGGCCGCGGGCTCCGGTGGTGGTCGCTTCGCCGGATCCCGCGCGCACCGTGCCGGGCCGGCCGGTGGCGGTCAGGTAGCCGAGCAGCGCGAAGAGGTACGCCTCCTTCGCCGACGGGTCCAGCCCGAACTCCGCGGTCGTGGCGACGCGGGCATCGGGCAGGTGCCCGGCCAGCGCGCGCATCAGCACCGGGTTGCGCGTCCCCCCGCCGCTGGCCACCACGAGGTCGGCGCCGCGCAGCTCGTCCGCGACGGTGCGCGCGGTGAGTTCGGTCATCGTCGCCACCAGGTCGGGGCCGTCGACGGGTTCGGCCATGGCACGTTCGACCCACCGCAACGTGAAGTACTCCCGGCCGGTCGACTTCGGAGGCTGCAGAGCGAAGTACGGGTCGGACAGCAGGGCCCGGAGCAACACGGCGTCGACCTGGCCCGAGTCGGCGATCGCACCGTCGGCGTCGTAGCGTTGCGCCCCCGAGGTCACCCGTGCGGCTGCCTCGTCGATCAGGCAGTTGCCCGGACCGAGGTCGTATGAGGTGAGCTCACCCGCACTGCGGACCGTCGCGTTGGCGATCCCGCCGAGGTTGAGCGCGGCCACCGCGCCGGTGCCGGTACGCTCCGCGAGCTCCGGCAGCCACCAGGCGTCGAGCGTGCTGGCGAGGGGTGCGCCGTGTCCCCCGGCCGCGATGTCGCGCGAGCGAAGGTTGCTCACCACGGGAACACCGAGTCGTTCGGCGATCCAGGCCGGTTCGCCGATCTGCAGCGTCCCGAGCGCCCGGGCACCCTCCACCCAGTGGAACATCGTCTGCCCGTGCGACACCGCCAGGTCCGGCTGCGCACCGATCTCGCGCGCGACGGTGTCGGCGGCCTCCGCGAAGGCCTGTCCACACAGCGTGTGCAGCTTGGTGACCTCGTCCACGGTGGTCGTGGCGCCCGCCGAAGCAGCGAGGATGCGGCCCCGCAGGTTGCCCGGCCAGGGGGCCTCGCGGTGACCGAGCGGGTGCAGGTCGAGCACGTCGCCGGACACCTCGAAGGACGCCGCCGCGACGTCGATGGCGTCGACGGAGGTGCCGGACGAGACGGCGACGACGATCACGGCTGCCCCGTCAGCAGGTCGGCCACGGCCTCGGCCGAGGGCTGCGCGTCGCCGAAGCTGAACACGGCACGGCGCGCTCGTGGCAGGTCGTCGGCGTGGGAGGACCAGCCCACGCACACCACGATCGCGTCGGGAGAGCGGTCGAGCAGTGCGTGCAGGGCGGCCTCCTCCTGCCCGTCTCGACCGGGCGTGCCGACGATGGCCACGTCCGCCGGCCCGAGGTTCGGCCCGGCCCCCCGCTCCTCGTTGGCGATGGTTGTGGGGTTTGGTGCCGAAAAACCGCCTCGATTCCCACAACCATTGCCCACGAGGTCGGCGTCGGTGACCCGGCCCTCCGCTGCCGCCGAGGCGAAGGCTGCCTCCACGGTCGAGCCGGGCAGCCGGGACATCAGGGCGTCGGCCACCAGACCGGACAGCCGGCCGCTGGCGATGTTGCGCGCCCGGCGGAGGTCGACGATGCGGGCGGGACCGTGCAGCGCGCCCGCGACCTCACCCCGGAGCCGGAGCGCCCTGGTGGCGATCGTGACCGAGTCGGCCGACGCCCCCTCCGGCGCGGACGGTCCCGCGGGTGCCGGCCGAGCGCGAGCGGCCCGGGCCCACGCGGCCAGGTCTCGCACCCGGGCTGCCGCCTCCTCGACCCGCGCCACCGGCAGTCGCCCGCTCTCCAGGGCCGCGACCACCGGTGCGAGCGCCGCGCTGAACTCGTCCTCGTCGTGGCGCCCGCCGGGCTTGCCGAGGACGGGGTTGCCGAGGCCGACCAGGTCCACGCCCGCGGCGAGCGCCCGCACCGCTCCCTCGCCTAGGCCGATCGGGCCGGAGATCGCCTGCATGTCCAAGGCATCGGAGCAGATCACGCCCTCGAACCCGAGCTCGTCACGCAGCAGCGACAGGACCGTCCGACTCAACGTCGCCGGTGCGTCGTCCAGCTCGGGGAACACGATGTGTGCGGTCATCACGCAGCGGGCTCCGGCATCGACCGCTGCCGCGAACGGCTCGAGTTCACGCTGCCGCAGCTGCGGCAGGTCGACGGAGACGACCGGCAACCCGGAGTGCGAGTCCACGTCGGTGTCACCGTGACCCGGGAAGTGCTTGGGGCAGGCCGCGACGCCGACCTCCTGCAACCCCTGCACGAAGGCGACACCGTGACGGGCGACCAGGTCCGGCTCGGACCCGAAGGCCCGCACCCCGATCACCGGGTTGCGTGGGTTGGCATTGACGTCCACCACCGGAGCGAGGTCGATGTCGACCCCGGCGCGGCGCAGCTCCCGGCCGATGTCGGTGGCGACCTGGCGGGTGATCTCGATGTCGTCGACCCGGCCCAGCACCGCGTTGCCCACGTGCGGGGAGCCGTCGGCGACGTGCAATCGGGTGACGATGCCGCCCTCCTCATCCACCGCCACCACGGCGTCGCCGAGTTCGTGCACGGCTGCCGACAGCTGCGCCACCTGCTCCGGTGACTCGATGTTGTGCCCGAAGTAGCACACCCCGCCGAGACCGGCGCGGAGCGCGCGCTCGAGCCATGGCGGCACGGTCGTCCCGCCGAATCCGGGCATGATCACCGCGTGGGCCAACCGCTCCGCCTCGGCCCGGGTCGGCAGTCGGGCCACTACTTCACCGCCCCGGCGACCAGGCCCGCCGCGAGCTTGCGCTGCGCGAGGACGAAGACGACGGTGACCGGGATCGTCACCATGGTCGAGGCCGCCATCAGCCCGCCCCAGTCGTTGACGTGGGCGCCGAAGAACTGCTTGAGGCCGATGCCCACCGTCATCCGGCTCTCCTCCGACAGGAAGGTCATCGCGAAGGTGAACTCCTCCCAGGCCATGACGAACGAGAAGGCGGCCGTGGCGACCAGGCCGGGAGCGACGAGCGGCAGCAGGACCGACCGGAACATCCGGAACCACGTGCACCCGTCGAGGTAGGCCGCCTCCTCGAGCTCCACCGGCACGGCGGCGACGAACCCGCGGAGGTTCCAGATGGCGAAGGGCAGGGCGAACGCGATGTAGACGATGGTCAGGCCGACGAGGGAGTTGAGCATCCGCAGGTCCTTCATCTGCAGGAACAGCGGGATCACCAGCGCCTCGGCCGGCAGCATCTGCACGATGAGCACGAGGATCAGCACGGTGGTGCGCATCCGGAACCGGAACCGCGCCATCGCCACCGCGCCGAGCAGCGCGAGCAGGCAGGAGATGACCACCACGGCAACCGTGACGAACGCCGAGTTGATCATGAACCGGCCGAACCCACCCGTCGTGATCGCCTCGGTGAAGTGCGAGAAGGTGAGCTTCGTCGGGATGAGCGTGTCCGTGCCGGAGGTCGCGCGGGCGCTGAACGCCGTGGTCAGCATGAAGTAGATCGGGAACAGCGTGAAGACGAGCAGCGCCACGATGGCGAGGATCGTGCCCGGCCCGTAGATCCGGCGACGCGGGCCGGCCGCCGACGTGCGGGTCCGGCGGGCCGGTTTCATCAAGGTCTGCGCGGTCACTGAAGCTCATCCTCTCGGAACAGGGCTCGCAGGTAGACGATGGTGATCACCAGCAGCACCAGGGTGAGCAGCACGGCGATGGACGCGCCCAGGCCGTACTCGTTGCGGTTGATCGACTCGACGTAGGACCACACGCCGAGGTTGAACACGTCGGGATTGGAACCGGATCCGCCCGGCATCAGGTAGACCTGCGCGAACACCTTGAAGTCCCAGATGGTCGACAGGATGGTGACCACCGCGAACACCGGCCGCATGATCGGCACGGTGATCTGCCAGAACCGCTGCCAGGCGTTCGCGCCGTCGATGCGGGCCGCCTCATACAGCTCGGTCGGCACCGTGGTGAGGCCGGCGAAGATGGTGATGGCGATGAACGGGTAGCCGTGATGGATCACGTTCAGCGAGGCGATGGCGTAGAACGACAACCGCTCGGTGAACCAGTTGAAGCCGTCCGGCCCCAGCAGACCGACCCACTGCAGGAACTTGCGCACGATGCCGCTGTCCGGGTCGAAGATCCACACCCACACGTAGGTGCCGGTCACCGCGGGCAGGGCCCACGCCAACAGGGCGGCAGCGATGATCGCGGCGCGGACGCGTGGTCCGACCCGCAGCAGGAGGAGGGCGACCAGGGTGCCCAGGACGATGGTGCCGACGACCGCGACGAACGCGAACACGACGGTGTTGGGCAGCACCGTCTTCCACAGGTAGGAGCCGCCGAGCACCTCGCGGTAGTTGTCCAGGCCGATGAAGACCGGGTGCCCGGAGATGATCTCCTTCAACCCGTACCGGTGGAACGACAGGTAGGTCACCCGGAAGATCGGGTAGAGCAGCAGGCCGCCGATGACGATCAGCGGTCCGGCGAGCAGCAACCACGGCCGCAGCCGGACGATCAGCGGGCGGTGGCGGCCCGGACCCAGCCCACCGCCGTGCTCCGGCGGCTCGAGGGAGACCTTCGAGCCGCCGGAGGTGGAAATGACTGGCACGAACTAGCTCCCGGAGTTCAGCGTCTTCGTGATGGCCTCCGAGGCCTTCTTCGTGGCGTCCTGCACGGACGTGCCGGTGAGGATGGACTGCAGCATCTGCGAGACCGTCTTGTCACCCTCGACCGCGCCCCACTGCGGAGCGTTCGGCACGTTCTTGCCGGCGTTGAGCATGACCTTCGCGAACGGCGCCACGAGCGGGTCGGAGCTGTTCGCGAACTTCTTCAGCTGGGTCTGCGTGCTGGGGAAGAAGTTGGTCTGCTCGGCCCACTCCTTGGACAGGTCCCCGGTCGTCATCATCTTGACGAACTTCCAGGCGAGATCCTGCTTCTGGCTGGTCTTGAGCACCGCCAGGTTGGAGCCGCCGAGGAACGCCGGCGCCATGCCGCCGTCCTTGCCCGGGATCGGGAACGCGCCGATCTTGCCCTTGAGGTCGGGGTTCTGCTCGGCGACGGTGCCCGGCGTCCAGTTGCCCTGGATCACCATGACCGACTTGCCCTTGGTGAACGAGTCGAGCAGGTCGGTCTCCAGCCAGGTGGCGGCACCGGTGCTCGAGGAGTGGTGCTTCAGCGCCAGGTTGGTGTAGAAGGTCAGGCCCTCCTGCGCCTCCGGCGAGTCGAGCGCGCCCTTCCACTGGTCTCCGTCCTTGACGGCGAAGTCACCGCCGGCCCCCCAGATGAACGGCGCCGCACCGTAGGAGCTGCCGCCCGCCACCGGGAAGGGCAGCATCTTGGGCTCCTTCTTGTGCAGCGTGTCGACCAGCGACTGCAGCTCCGCCCAGTTGGTGGGCGGCTTGAGCCCGTCCTTCTTGAAGATGTCGGTGCGGTAGATGATCGCGCGAGTCCCCGCATACCACCCGACGCCGTACATCTTGCCGTCGTAGGTGGCGGAGTCCTTGAGCGCCGGGATGAGGTCCTTCGCGACGCCCGACTCGTTGATCTTGTCGGTGAGGTCGGTGAGGCCACCCGCGGCCGCGAACTCCGGCGTCCAGGTGGTGCCGATCTCGGACACGTCGGGCCCCTCGCCACCGGCGAAGGCGCGCACCAGCTTGTCGTGCGCGTCGGCCCACTGGATCTCCTGGACCTTCAGGGTGGCGCCGGTCTCCTTCTTGAACTCCTTCTTGGCCTTCTGGTAGAAGGCGGTGGCGTCGGGGTTGGTCCCCTTCATCACCCACCAGGTGAGGGTGTTGCCGTCGCCGCCCCCGGTCGAGTCCCCGGA
>CAYRLV010000063.1:0-13691 GCA_964425155.1 uncultured Ornithinicoccus sp.
TCGAGTCGTGCAGCTCGATGCTGGCCGGGACAGCGTCCTTCGGCATGTCGTAGACCAGCACGCCCTTGACCGTGTTGCCCGGGTTGATCTCGTTCAGGAACACGTCGTTGCCGTCGATCGACATCGCGGCCATCGAGTCCGCGTCGAACTCGCGCCCCTTCGTGTCACGCAGCGTCTGGGACGTGTCGTCGAGCAGCTGTGCCTGGTCGCCGATGTTGGTGACCGTGACGTGCACGAGCACGAAGCGGCCCTGCGCCTTCTCGCCCAGGAGGTCGCCTCCGACCTGTCGCACCCCGCGATCGACCTTGGTCACGGTGAACTCGAACTTCCCGTCTCGCACGGGCGTTCCGAGGCCCGGTGTCTGCTCGGGCTGGGTCTGGCCATCGGCCGCGGGGCGTGCGCCGTCCTGTGGTGCCGCCTGGCTCGCCGCCACCGGCTGCGGCTGGGTCGGGTCCGAGCCGCCCCCGCCGTTCACCACCTGCACCACCACGGCCAGCAGTACCAGGGCGCCGAAGCCGGTGAGCAGGGGATGGCGACGAGCCCAGCTGCGCTGGTTCTGCGGCGGTGGCGGGGCGTCGACCGGCTGCCATCCCTGCATGGGCGGGTGGCTGTGCTGGCGGGGATCCCCCTCGTGCTGGGTCATCACGGTCTCCTTCGTCGGTGGATGTGCGGCACAGTCCACCGCCCGGGAGGGGGTGCGGTCTTCGCCCGATCGGCTGGATCGGCCCGACCGCTCGGATGATTCGTGAGGTCAGGATGCAGTCCAACGGCGTCCGATCGGCGGAGACGGGTTGTCGGACCCCGGATCTAGCCTGCGCACATGGCGCCAACACAGACCGTCGGATCGGTCACCCGGTCGCGCCCTCGGGCGCTGTCCCGTCGGGTGCTGAGCACCGTCGGTGTGGTCTTCGCCTGCCTGTGCAGCTCGGGCCTGGCCATCTCGTTCGCCCAGGAGCGGTGGCTGGCGGCCTCGGGCCTGCCCGCCGACACCCCCCTCTCCGACCGGCTCGCGCTCGCCTTCCTGGCGGCTCTCGTGGTCGCCGTCGGCACGGCCTGGCGCCGCAGCCATCCGTTGGAGCTCACGGTTGCTGCCGCGGCCGCGGCGCTCGTCTTCCCGCTCGACTCGCTCGCGATCCTCATCGGCCTGGCCCACCTCGTCGCGCGCCGGCAGGACCGGTGGGTGTGGGTCGGCGGCGGCGCCGCCGCTCTCGGCACCTCGGCGTCCGTATGGCGTGACACCCGGCACGCAGGACCCGGACCGTCGTTCTGGCGAGACCTGGTCGCCGGGTCCCCGCCGGCGCCCGGCGTGACCGCGGCGCCGCTCACCTGGTGGGCCCCCGTCGTCATCGTCGTGGTGCTCCTCGGGCTCGCGGTGGGGGCCGGGCTGCTGCTGCGCACCCGGCGCGACCTGCGCACCACCCGGGCGGCACAGCGCACCGACCGCGCCGCCGTCGGGCGGCTCAACGAGGAGGTCGGCCGGCAGGCCGAGCGGGAGCGGATCGCGCGTGAGGTGCACGACGTGCTGGGCCACCGGCTGTCGCTGCTGTCGCTGCATGCCGGGGCGCTCGAGGTGGCCGCAGCCGACGACCCGCGCCTGCAACGCAGCGCGGGGCTGGTGCGGCAGGGCGCCCAGGAGTCGATGGACGACCTGCGGTCACTGCTCGCCGTGCTGCGGCACCCGGAGCAGGACCTGGTCGACCAGCGGACCCCGTCGCTGGCCGAGCTGCCGCGCGTCATCGACGAGGGCCTGGGCGCGGGCATGCCACTGCACTCGACGATCTACCTCGACGGCGCCGGAGGGGCCGACCGCCGGCTCGCGCAGGCCGTCTACCGCATCGTGCAGGAGCTGCTCACCAACGCCCGCAAGCACGCGCCGGGCGCTCCGGTGCGGCTGCGGGTCGAGGGTGACGTCGAGCGCGGCATCCGGATCGAGGCGGTCAACCACCCGCTCGCCCACCCGACACCGTCGCGCGGATCGGGCGGTTCCGGTCTGGCCGGGGTGGCCGAGCGGGCGGCCCAGCTCGGTGGTGGGGCGCGGTTCGGGCTCGACCAGGAGGGCGTCTTCCGCGTGGACGTCTGGCTGCCCTGGGCCTCCGCTGCCGACGTGGCCACCCAGCCCGACCCGGGGCCGGACCCGCTGCCGGAGCCACCGGCAGCGCCGGGTGTTGTCACACCCGCGGCCTAATGTCGTTGTCGTCGCCGGGGACTCGCCCGGCCGACCCGTGAAAGGTGGTGCCCGTGCCGAGTCTCACCCGGCCCGTCCGCGTCCTGCTCGTCGACGACGACGCGCTCGTCTGCCAAGGCCTCGAGCTGATGCTGTCCACCGCCGAGGATCTCGAGGTGGTCGGATCGGTCGACGACGGTGACCAGGTGATCGAGGCCGTCCACCGGCACGCGCCGGACGTGGTGCTGCTCGACGTGCGGATGCCGCGGCAGGACGGCATCGCCACCGCCCGGTCGCTGCAACAGCTGACGTCTCCGCCCAAGATCATCGTGCTCACGACCTTCGACCACGACGAGATCGCGCTCCGGGCCGTGGAGGCAGGAGCCGACGGCTTCCTGCTCAAGACCGCGTCACCCGCGGAGATCCTGACCGCGGTGCGCAACGTCGCCGGTGGTCAGGGGGCCGTCTCGCCGACCACCGCCCGCCAGCTGTTCAGCCACATGCGGTCCGACCCGGCGGCCGGCGCCCGTCGGCAGGCGCGCGAGGCGGTGGAGCGGCTGACCCCCCGAGAGCGCGAGGTCGTGGCCGCGGTCGCCCGTGGTCGCTCCAACGCGCAGATCGCGGCCGAGTTGTTCGCCAGCGAGGCGACGGTCAAGAGTCACCTGGCCCACGCCCAGGCCAAGCTCGACTGCACCGGTCGGGTGGAGGTCGCCGTGCTCGTCGAGCGGTCGGGGGTGCTGGCGGCGACGGGGTGAGGCGCTGGCTCACCCGGGGTCCGTCGGCCCGGCCAGGTGCGACTCAGGCCAGGCCGGGGTCCGGCGTGACCAGCAGGGGGCGGGTCAGGGCGGACAGGCTCTGGGCCTGTGCGCCCTCGTCGGCAGTGGACAGCCACTGCTCGTAGACCGGCCGCAGCCGGGACCAGTCCGCGTCGGTCATCGCGAACCACGCCGTGTCCCGCGACCGGCCCTTGTAGATGACGGCGTTGCGCCAGGTCCCCTCGTAGGAGAAGCCCAGCCGCTGCGCCGCGCGGCGCGAGGCCGCGTTGAGGTGGTCGCACTTCCATTCGTAGCGGCGGTAGCCCAGGTCGTCGAAGGCATGCCTCGCCATGAGGTACATGGCCTCGGTCGCCGCCCGGGTGCGGGCGAGCGCCGGGCCGTACAGAATGGCGCCGACCTCCACGGCGCCGGCGGACGGGCTCATCCGCAAGTAGGCCGCCATCCCCGCCGCGGCTCCGGACCGGGTCGGCACGATCGCGAGGGGCGCCCAACCCGGCGACTCCCACATCGGCCCCAGGTAGCCGGTCAGGTCTGCTTCGTCGGTGAACGGCCCGCCGGACAGGTAGGTGAACAGCGGCGCCGTCCCCGGACCCGACGTCGCCGCGTGCAGCGCCGGCACGTGCGTCCGGTCGAGTCGCTCCAGTCGCACCGAATCACCCTGCAACACAGCCGGGTTCGGGCACTCCCGGGGCGACCAGTGCTCCACGGCGGGACCGATCGGTTGGCCGTGTTCGTTGGTCCGGTGCACGGCCACGACTCTACGGATGCCGCGCCTCCGGCGGTCTCGCGGGGTGGAACGGCAGGGGGTCCCGTGCCCTAGCCCTCTAACCTGTGGCGGGTGAGGGACATCCGCCGAGCTCGCACGAGTGACGTGCGCGCGATTCGTGCCCTGGTGCAGCCACTCGCCGAGACGCGCATCCTCGTCGCCAAGGACGCCGTGACCTACTTCGAGTCGTTGCAGGAGTTCCGGGTGGTCGAGGACGACGCCGGGCAGCTGATCGGCTGCGGCGCCGTGCACGTCATGTGGGAGGACGTCGCGGAGGTGCGCACCCTCGCGGTGGACCCGCGGGTGACCGGACAGGGCATCGGCGGCAAGCTGCTCGAGGTGCTGCTGGACGACGCGCGCGAGCTCGGCGTGTCCCGAGTCTTCTGTCTCACCTTCGAGGTGGACTTCTTCACGCGACACGGTTTCTCACCGATCGAGGGACAGGCCGTCGACCCCGAGGTGTACGCGCAGTTGTTGCGCTCCTACGACGAGGGCGTCGCGGAGTTCCTGGACCTCGACCGGGTGAAGCCCAACACGCTCGGCAACACCCGGATGCTGCGCACCCTCTGACCGCCCGGGGCCAGGCGGCGACGAGCAGCGTCTGCGCGGCGTCCGCCGTCATCCGCATCGTCAGCCAGACGAACGGCGGTGGCTACCCGGGGAAGCGATCCCGGTCGACGACGACCCGCTCGATCTCACCGGCCGCGACCAGCTCGCCGTGGTCGTCGACGGCGCGGACGGTGAAGAGGAGCCGCCGTCCGTCCGGCGCGTCCGGCGGCTCGGCCACCACCTCCACGCGGTCACCGACCCGCGTGGGACGCCGGTGCCTGATCCGGATCTCGGTGCCCACCGTCGTCTCGCCCGTGTCCAGGAAGGGGCCGGCGGCACGCACCGTGGCCCCCTCGAGCCAGGCGATGAGCCGCGGTGTCGCGAGCACGTCCACGTCGCCGCTGCCCACGGCGGCGGCCGTGTCGGCCTCGGTCACCTGGTGCTGCTCGGTCGTCGGATCGGGCTGGCTGGGACTCGATGAACCGGTCATCTGCCCATTGTCGTCGCCGCGGCGTCAGCGGCGGCGCGCTCGGTAGATCCGGCGCACGACGTCCTCGATGTCCGGCTCCTCCACGGACAGATCGCGCACCTCGCACCTCCTGGAGACGGCGCCGAGCACCGCCGCCGCCGTGGTGGTCCGGGGGTCGAACGCGAGGCGCTGGCGCAGCCCGTCGCCCTCGCTGTCCAGGTGCTGGACGCCGGGCAGGTCGGTGAGGTCCGCGGTGGGCTCGGCCAGGTCGACCACGAGGACACGCTGGGCACCCACGGTGGCGCCGAGGCCCGCGAGGGTCCCGTCGTAGGCGAGCACTCCCCGGTCGACGACGAGCACCCGCTCGCACAGCCGCTCGATGTCGCCCATGTCGTGTGTGGTGAGCAGCAGGGTCGTGCCGCGGGTGGAGCGCTCGTGGATGAGGAACTCCCGCAGTCGCTGCTTGGACAGCACGTCCAGTCCGATGGTGGGCTCGTCGAGGATGAGCAGCTCGGGTGAGTGCAGGAGCGCCGCCGCGATCTCGGCGCGCATCCGCTGGCCCAGTGAGAGCTGGCGGACGGGGGTTTCCAGCGTCTCCGCCATCTCCAGTTGTGCGACCAGCTCGTCGGTGCGTGCTCGAGCCTGCCCGGGCTCCAGCCGGTGGATCGAGGCGAGGATGCCGAACGACTCCCGCAACGGCAGGTCCCACCACAGCTGCGACCGCTGACCGAAGACGACGCCGATCCTGCGGGCCAGCTCACGGCGCTGGGTCATCGGGTCGAGCCCGCAGGTGCGCACCCGCCCGGCCGTGGGCACGAGGATGCCGGTGAGCATCTTGATGGTCGTCGACTTGCCTGCGCCGTTGGCGCCGATGTAGCCGACCGACTCGCCGGGGCGCACGGTGAACGACATCCCGTCCACCGCGCGCAGGACCGACCTTTCGCGCAGGACCCGGCGGCCGGCCTTGCGCCGGACCGTGAATTCCCGTGTCAGGCCGTCCAGTTCGAGCACCGCACCGCTCGTCGACGGGGCAGGCGTCGCGTCACTCATCCGCCACCTCCTTGGTAGTGCCTGGTGCCCCACCGCCACAGCGCCAGCGCCACGAACCACACCCACGCGGCGGCCACCGGCAGCAACCACGCCAGCCAGGTGGGCAGCCCGGCCGGTCCCGGGAGTCCGAGGATCGCCAGGGTCGGCAGGTAGGCGGTGAACGCGACGGGCACGAGATATCCGAACACCATCTTCAGCGGGGTGGGGAAGATGGAGGCGGGCTGGCTCGCCGCGTAGGAGCCGCCGTAGGTGAACGCGTTGGTCAGCTCGGCGCCGTTGATCAGGAAGAACTGCAGGCTGGCGGCACAGACGAACAAGCCCGCGAACACAGCGGTCCCGCAGACCACGGCGAGCAGGAGCATGACGACGACCGCGACGGACCAGTCGATGTCGCCCCGCACCAGTCCGGCGGCCAGGGCCGTGGCCGCCACGGCGCTGCGGGACAGCCGGCGGAGCGAGAACTCGCACGTCATCAGCTGCGCCAGCACCGGCTGCGGGCGCAGGAAGAACGCGTCCACCGTGCCCATCCGCACGAAGGCGGGCAACCCGTCGACGTGACCGACCACCAGGTCGGCGAACGAGAACGCCAGGTTGGACAGGCCGAACAGCAGCAGGATCGCGTCGAAGTCGAGTCCGCCGAGGACCTGGATGTTGTGGAAGATCACCCAGACCTCCGCGAACTCGGTGAGGCCGATGAGCAACGAGCTGAACAGGTCGAGCAGGAACGAGACCCGGTAGGACCGCTGAGCACGGATGCGCGAGCGGATGACCGCGAGGTATGGAGTGCGCCAGCTCCCGTGCAGCGGTCGGCTGCCCCGGCGGGTGACGGTGGTCGGCTCAGCCACCCTGCACCTCCAGCTTGCGCCGTCCGGCGTTGGTGAGCAGCCGGCCGATCAGGCACACGACGAGCACCCAGAACACCTGGGTCGCGACGACCTGCGCCGAGTCCCAACCCGTCACCCGGCCCGAGATGACGTCGATCGGGCTCTGCAGGATCGAGGGGAACGGGGTGGCGTGCGCCAACGTGGACAGCCACCCCGGGAAGATGTGGACCGGGACGTAGAGCCCGGCCAGGAAGGTGGCGGTCACGCCATACAGCGAGCGGACGCCGCGGGTCTCCACCAGCCAGAAGCCGAGGATGCTCACGGCGTAGCGGCACAGGAACGACACGGCGACCGCGAGCGCGATGCTCACCACGCCGAGGACGTACGGCAGCACGGTGGTCGGCATCGCCAGCCCGACCGTCAGCGCACCCACGAGGACGCTCGGCAGCCCGCGGGGGATGAAGGTGTAGGCCGCCCGGCCCAGGTCGGCGGCCAGGTAGGCCCCCTGGACGTCGACCGGCCGGGTGAAGTCGATAGCGATGTCGCCGTTCTTGACCCGTTCGCCGATCTCGGTCGGGGCGAAGCCCATCTCGACCGCACCGAGCAGTCCCTGTGACAGCCAGACGTAGGCGCTCATGGTGTCCTGGTCGTAGCCGGACAGCTCGCCGCCGGCGGCCGCGACGGTGGCGAACAGGATGGCTGCTCGGATGAAGCCGAAGACGACGTTCGTGGTGAGGCCGGCCAGCATGGCGAGGCGGTAGTTGGCCTGCTTGCGGAACCCTGCGCGCGCCAGCTGCCAGTAGGTGACGAGGTCCGGGCGCACGAACGCAAGAACCTACCGTCCCGACGACCGCGCGGCAAGCGACGTGACTCCGACGCGACTCAGCCACCCGCGGTGCTCTGGCGACCGGACGCGTCTGGCGTACCCTCGCGCCATGGCTGCAGCGGAGTACATCATCGTCATGGGCGTCTCGGGTTCGGGAAAGACGACCGTCGCCAAGGGGATCGCCGACCACCTGGACTGGGTCTTCGCCGAGGGAGACGACTTCCACTCCGAGGCCAACGTCGCGAAGATGCACTCCGGCCACCCCCTGGATGACGAGGACCGCTGGCCGTGGCTGCGGGCGATCGGCGCGTGGATCGACGAGCGGGAGCAGGAGGGCACGAGCGCGGTGATCACCTGCTCGGCGCTCAAGCGCTCCTACCGTGACCTGCTGCGCGACGGGCGCGCGGGCGTGCGGTTCTGCCACATCGACGCCGACGCCGACCTCATTGCCGAGCGTCTCGCCGAGCGGGAGGGCCACTACATGCCGCCCTCGCTGCTGCCCAGCCAGATCGCCACGCTCGAGCCGCTGCAGCCGGACGAGCCGGGTGTGCGGATCTCGGCCGCCGCCACGCCGGAGCAGGTGGTGCAGGACGCCCTCGAGGCGTTGGGCCTGCACGCGGTCGACGACGCCTGACCTCCGAACCTGCTCAGGTGGGGGCGGTCGAGCTGTGCGCGGCTCGACCGCGCAGCCAGGTCCACAGTCCGACGCGGGTGAAGTACAGGTGCTGCATGGCCTGCAACGCGACGAACGTGACCGCCCACAGCGCCCCGGCGAGGCCGGGGACCGTGTCGACGGGAAGCGTGTAGGCCATCACCACCCGGATCGCCGCGTCGACGATCAGCCCGCAGGCCCACAGCACGGTCGTCACCCGCCAGGTGCGCCGGAACCAGGGCTCCTGCGGCCAGTAGACCTCCCAGGCGTCGACGGCCAGCGTGCTGCCCAGCCGTGAGTGGTGCAGCATGGACCGGGCGATGGAGTAGGCCGCCGGTCGTCGGAACCGCAGGCTCACCAGGAAGCCGGCACCGATCGCCGCCGTGAACCAGGCTTCCCGTGCCAGCAGGAACCGGGGGCTCCCGGTGACGAAGGTCAGGGCGACGCTGCCGGCCAGCACGACCAGCACGAACGCGCCGAGCGTGTCCATCCGGTGCCGGCGGGCGCTCCGGTAGGCGATGGCGGCGGCGGTCGGCGCGCCGGCGAGGACCAGCGCTGGCACCGGACCCAGGCCGCACGCGCGCAGCACGTAGTAGCCGGCGACCGGCACCACGAGGTCCACCACCAACGACACCAGGGGTCCACCGAGACCGCCACGCGCGTCGGCCGCAGTGGTGCTCATGACGGTGCCTGGTGCCGCGTGGCCAGGTCGAACAGCGTCACCAGCTCCTGGATGTACGCGTCGAGGTCGAGGTCCGGCTCGCGGGCGAGCAGGAAGGACGGGCCCTCGACCGAGCGTTGCAGGCTGATGGCCATCACCCGCACGTCGAAGTCGCGGAATTCCCCGCTCTGCTGCCCCCAGGTGAGCAGCTGCTCGATCGGCGCGGTGGCCGTGCGGTCCGACTCCTCGTCGTAGTCGAGGTCGCCGCTCACGAAGATGTTCATCAGCGCCTGCATCTGGGTGTGGTGCGTCGCGGCGAACCGGATGTTGGCCGCGATGTAGGCCCGCAGGGCAGCCGCCGCGGACGAGTGACCCGCCAGCTGCCCGGCCATGTACTCGCCGAGCTGCGCGTAGACCGTGCCGACCACCTGCTCGACCAGGTCGCGCTTGCTGGCGAAGTGGTAGGAGATGAGGCCGGTGCTGGACAGGCCCGCCCGTTCGGCGATCTTCGCGAACGAGGCGCGGGCGTAGCCCTCCACCGCGATGGTCTCGATCGCGGCGGCGACGATCTGCGTCCGCCGGGACGTCTCCGTGAAGGTTCTTGCTTGCATGAGCAAATTTTAGCTCAGGCAAGCAAGACCTGTCGTGTGTCGTGGTGGCTGCTCACGATCGAGCGGTCGAGGCGGCGCCCACCGGGGTGCGCAGCAGGGCACCACCGACGTGGTTTCCCAGCGCGCGGTAGGCCTCGAACTCGTCCGCGTCGTAGAGCTGCTGCAACGTGCTGTCCGTCGGGAAGCTGGGGTGCGCCGCGCGGTAGGTGTGCACGTCCCACGGCGCGTCCTCCGGCACGGCCAGCCGGGCATAGACGACGTGGTGCAGGGTCGTCGGGTCCTCGGGGTAGCAGAACGTGCCGAGCACCGTGGCGGTGCGACTCAGCCCGTCCGGACCGGGGCCGGTCGGCCGGGGGTCGAGGTCCAGCTGGACCCCGCACTCGGTCCGGGCCAGCGCCACCGCCTGACCGAGGGTGCCGGCCAGGGTCGAACCGTCCGCTGACGCGTCCAGGACGATGACCAGGTCGGGCCTGCGGCGCAGCGCCTCGACCAGCCCGAGGTTCTCGTAGTGGCCGCCGTCGGTGACGTAGATCCAACGACCGTTCAGGTGCAGGGTGCCGAACGCCTCCGCGAACAACCGGGTCACGTCGGGCTGCCGTAGCCGGCGCGCCGCCTCGCGGTGCAGCCGCTGCGGCCAACTGCGACGGGCCTCCCGGTCATCCGGGTGGGTGCCGAGCCACCACGGCGGCCGGAGCCAGAGCCCGAGCCGCACGTTGGCCAGGGTGAACAGCAGCCGGTGCGAGGCCCTCGTCAGCTTGCCCATGACCGGTGAGACCGCTGCGCCGCTGACGGCCACCGCGTCGAAGACCGTGAACAGGTCCCGGTCGGGCACCGGACCACGGTGGTCGCGCCGTTCGAAGACGCGCGTGTCGACGCGGCGCCCACTCCGTTCGTCGGTCGGGCACCGGGCGGCGGTGCTCAACCCGACACTGTGCGGGGTGAAGGTGAACGACACGGCGCGGCGACCCGGTGGAAGGGCACCGTTCTCGGTGCAGTTGGCCGCGGCGCACACCACCAGCTCGGGTCCCCGAGCCGACAGCCGGGACAGCACGGTCCCACCCGCTGCGCGCACGTCACCGCGCTCATCCCGGGTCACCGCGTACGCCGACGCGAGTCGGTCACGGTAGAAGCCGTGCATCGAGGTCTCGTTGACGTCGACGCTCAGCTTGATCGCCAGGAGCAGGGCAACGGCGTAGCCGACGGTGGCCGCCGGTGACATCCACGGGCTGCCGGACAGCGGCGCCGCGGCATCGGCAGCGCCGACCCAGCGCAGGAAGAGCAGGCCGAACACCGTCACCACCAGGGTGGCGCCGACCCAGGGGAGCAGCCGGTGGCGCAGCCAGGTGAGGGCTCGACCTGCGGTCGCCCGCAGCGCGCCGAGGTCGCTGAGGTCACGATCGAGCGCATGCACCCGCCCCAGCAGCCCGCGCACCAGCAGGACGAGTGCCGACACGAAGGCCGCCAGGCCGCCGAACCGGCTGCCACCACTGCTCCCGCTGGCGCCGTTGGCGTAGGCCTGCTCACCCTGCCCGACGGCTGCGCCGCACGCCGGTTCCGGGGCCTGCCCGTGCTTGCCCATGACGATCGCGCGGCACCCGGCCGGTGAGGAGAAGCCGAGGGTCCTGACCACGGTCGCGGTGGCGCCGTCCTGGCGACCGACGGCGTAGAGGCCCTGCACGGCATACGGTGTGCCGACGACGAGCAGCGCCGACAGGACGGCGCTGAGCACCAGGGCACCGACGACTCGCCGCGAACCTCCGCGGCCGGCGTCCGTGCCGACGGGAGCGCCGACAGGAGTGGGGGAGCGACGCCGCAGGGCCAGCACGGCGACGACGCCGAGGGCGACCGGGAGCCACACCCACCCGCCGGGGTGTGCCCGGGGGAGCTCGGTGCCGGTGCCGCGCAGGATGCCACCCGCCGCGAGCAGCCAGCCCACCACGTGACCCAGCACGTAGAGCACGGCGCTGACGAGCAACACGTTGACCAGCGCGCCCCGCAGCAGGTGGCCGAAGCCGTCGAGCGCCACCTGCCAGTCCTCCAGCAGGTAGCGGGAGTGGTCGCGCAGGTGCGACTCCTCCGGCGAGCCGAGCGCGAACGCCTTCTGGCTGCCACCAGTGTGGTCGTCCTCGTCGGTGGGACTGCCGAGTTCCCTTGTGGCAAGGGCCTGCTCGGCGATCGCGTGCGCGGCGGCGATGTAGGAACCGCCGGAGACGGCCGTGACCGTGCGGACCCGTCGGTACACCTCGTCCTGCTCCTGCAGCGCCTGCAGCGCGCCGAGGTTGAAGGCCGCGGACCGGATGCCGCCGCCGGAGCAGCAGACCGCGATGCTGCCGTCGGAGGGGAGCTCGTCGAAGACGGTGCGCGCGGAGGCCCGTGGCACGGCGGTGTCGGGGACACGAGCCGAGGGGGTCGTTGTCCGGGTGTGACGGGGTGCGAGGAGCGTCGGGCTCGCCATGGTGGGACCTGCCTTCGAGGCGGCGACCTTCGGGCGGCGGGCAGACGGTCGGCTCGCCGTCGCGATCGCTGATGCCGCCAAGGAGGGGTGCGCGCCCCTCCTGATACGGCGGTCTACGCCGGGAGCCGATAGCGGTCCCGCGCGAGTGGTTCCACCAGCCCGTCGGCGACCAGGCCGTCGAGGCACCGGGCGCGCTGCTGGGCATCGTCCGGCCAGGCCGCGGCCAGCTCGCGGGCGGTGACGGCGTCGGGCGCCTCGCGCAGCACCGCCAGCAGGGCGCCGCGCACCTGCCGGTCCGTGCCGTGCCACTTCTGTGCTCGTCGCGGTGGCCCGTCGTATGCCGGGTGGCCGGCCAGGTGCCAGGCGCACAGGTCCGCGACGGGGCAGGCGCCGCACCGGGGTGCCCGGGCCGAGCAGACCAGGGCGCCGAGCTCCATGACCGCCACGTTCCACCGGCTGGAGGTGGTGGCGTCGTCGGGCACGAGGGCCGCGGCCCGGGCGGTCTCCGCGCGGGTGAGCGACGGCGCGGGAAAGGCGGCGCCGTCCCGCACCCGGGCGAGCACCCGGCGCACGTTGGTGTCCAGCACGGTGGTCCGCCGACCGAACGCGAAGCTCGCCACGGCGGACGCGGTGTAGCTGCCGATCCCGGGGAGCGCCAGCAGGTCCGTCTCCTCCGCCGGGACCTCGCCGGCGTGCCGTTCCACGATCGCGGTGGCCGCCGCGTGCAGGCGCAGGGCGCGCCGCGGGTAGCCCAGTCGGCCCCAGGCCCGCACCGCCTCGCCGGGTGCGGCCGCGGCCAGGTCGGCCGGAGCGGGCCAGCGCTCCAGCCAGGTGCGCCAGACCGGCTCGACCCGCGCGACCGGCGTCTGTTGCAGCATCACCTCGGAGACCAGGACCGCCCAGGGCGACGCGTCGGGTGCCCGCCAGGGCAGCTCGCGGGCGTGTGCGTCATACCAGGCCAGCAGCCGGCCGTGCAGGGTGGCGGCGTGGGGCGCGGTCACGAGCGGTGGTGCGGTCAGACGTAGCGCTCGAGGATGCTCGACTCGGCCAACCGGGAGAGGCCCTCGCGGACCGCGCGGGCCCGGCCCTCGCCGACGCCCTCCACGGCCATCAGGTCCTCGAGCCCCGCGGCGAGGAGCTTCTGCAGGCTGTCGAAGTGGTCGACCAGCCGCTCCACGATCGCGCCCGGGAGCCGGGGCACCTTGGACAGCAGGCGGTAGCCGCGCGGGCTCACCGACGAGTCGAGCGCGTCCCCCACGGTGTTGAAGCCGAGGGCCTTGGCGCCGGCCGTCAGGTCGAGCAGCTCGGTCGAGGACAGCGCCATCATGTTGGCCAGCACCTGCTCGACGGAGTGCACGTGCCGCGCCGCGCTGAGGTAGTCGCGGATGACCAGCTCGCGGTCGTTGCCCAGCCCGCCGATCAGCTCCTCGAGCTGCAGGCTGAGCAGCCGGCCGTCGGTGCCGAGTTCGAGCACGTAGTCGGCGATCTCGTCGCTGATCCGGCGGACCATCTCGAGGCGCTGCAGCACGCTCGAGACGTCGCGCACGGTGACCAGGTCCTCGATCTCGAGGGCGGACAGCGTGCCGGTGACCTCGTCCAGCCGCGCCTTGTAGCGCTCCAGCGTCTGCAGCGCCTGGTTGGCCCGGGACAGGATGGCGCTCGAACCCTCCAGCACGTGCCGGCGGTTGCCGACGTAGAGCGCGACGATCTGCATCGACTTGCTCACCGACACCACGGGGAGCCCGGTCTGCTTCGCGACGCGTTCGGCGGTGCGGTGGCGGGTGCCGGACTCGGTGGACTCGATCGTCGGGTCGGGGAGCAGCTGGGTGGCGGCGCGCAGGATGCGGGTGCCCTCGCGGTCGAGCACGATGGCGCCGTCCATCTTGGC
>CAYRLV010000064.1:0-13687 GCA_964425155.1 uncultured Ornithinicoccus sp.
GTCGGGGCCCTCATTCCAAAGCTCGTCATTGGTTTGGTCAAGGCCAGTCGATGATTCGGCAACTCCGGTTCTCTCCTTTCACAAGTTGCTCAGCAGGCACTCTTGTTACCGGCGTGCGGTCGATAGCCTGCTGCGGCAGTCGGTGTGCGGGGAGGCCGCGGATGGATTGGGATCAGTCGCAGCGTCGCGACCGGTTCGTTCGGTGGTCGTGGTGCTCGGTCGACTCGCTTGTGTGGGGCGGGGCGATCCTGCTGGCCTGCTGGTTGCGGTTCGACTTCGACGTGACGCAGGTGCTCAGGCGCGGAACGCTGTGGTTCGCCCTGGCGGCCATGGCCGGTCAAGCGCTGCTGGGCGGGCTGGTCGGCCCGTATGCCGTCGGGCATCAGCGCGGCTCACTTGAGGAGATCGCTGACGTCGCCAAGACGGTCTTTCTGGTCGGGGCCGGGCTGTTTGTGTGGGGCTTGCTGGCGCACCCCATCCTGGTGCCCCGGAGCGTGCCGGCCATGGGCGCGGCACTGGCGTTGCTGGCGATGTTTGCGCTGCGGTTCGCGGTGCGGGCATCGAGAAACCGTCGCGTCGCGAAACGGCAGAGTGAGCGGCGGGTCATCGTGTTCGGCGCGGGCGATGCGGGACGGCGCCTGACCCGTGGCATGCTTCGTGAGCCCGACTCGGGATTCCGTCCGGTGGCGATGCTGGACGATGACCGGACCAAGGGGCGGCTGCGGATCGACGGTGTTCCTGTGCGAGGCACTCGCGCCAGCCTGCCGGTGGTGGCCAAGCGCGTTGAGGCGACTGACCTGGCAATTGCGCTGCCTAATGCGGATGCCGCGCTGATCCGAGACATCGCGGCGAGGGCTGATGAGGCGGGCTTGCGCACGTGGGTGCTGCCTCGTTTGGGTGACATTCTCGGGGGACGGCCCAAGCCCCAGGACCTTCGTGACATCGACTTGGAGGACCTGTTGGGGCGCCGCCCGGTCGAGCTGGACCAGGACAGCATCGCGGCACAGCTCGAGGGGAAACGCGTGCTGGTGACGGGCGCGGGTGGCTCGATCGGGTCCGAGCTGTGCCGCCAGATCGCCGCGTTCAACCCCGCCAAGCTGCTGCTGTTGGACCGGGACGAGTCGGCTCTGCACGCCACTCAGCTGTCTATCGCGGGGCACGGCCTGCTGGATGGGGACGAGGTCGTGCTCGTGGACATTCGCGACCAGGGGGCGTTGGGTGAGGTGTTCGATTCGCATCGTCCTCAGGTCGTCTTCCACGCCGCCGCCTTGAAGCACCTGCCTCTGCTCGAGCGGTACCCGCTGGAGGCGTGGAAGACGAACGTGCTGGGCACCCTCAACGTGGCCGAGGCGGCGCTGGCTGTCGGGGTCGAGACCTTCGTGAATGTCTCGACCGACAAGGCGGCGAACCCGATTTGCACGCTCGGCTACAGCAAGCGGGTGGCTGAGCGGATCATCGCGGACGTCGCCGGCCGCGGCTCCGGCCGGTTCGTCAGCGTCCGCTTCGGCAACGTGCTCGGCTCGCGAGGTTCGGTCGTGCCTGCCTTCACCGCGCAGATTCAGCGGGGCGGGCCGGTCACGGTGACGCATCCCGACGCGCGCCGCTTCTTCATGCTGATTCCCGAGGCCTGTCAGCTGGTCCTGCAGGCCGGAGCCATTGGTTCGGCGGGCGAGGCCATGGTCCTGGAGATGGGGGAGCAGGTGAAGATCGTCCACGTCGCCGAGACGCTCATCCGGTTGTCCGGCTGCTCCGACATCGAGATCCTGTTCACCGGCCTGCGGCCTGGGGAGAAGCTCGCCGAGGAGCTGTTCGACCCGCACGAGCATCGTCGCCCCACGTCTCACCCGCTGGTGTCGAGTGTGCGTGTGCCACGCACCGACCTGGACAATGTGCGGTTGGCCCGCCACCACAGCCACGCTGCTGCTGCCGACTGGATGCGTGAGTGCGGTAGCCACCAGCCCATCGGCACGCCCCTCGAAGTGTCATTCCATGGCGCCCGTGGTTGACGCCGTCTTCCCGTTCGTGGCCGCGGCGCTGGCCGCGGGCGCGTTGACCCCCCTGGTCCGCCACGTGCTGCGGCTGCGCGGGTTCGTCGATGTACCCAACCGCCGCTCCTCGCACGCAGCGCCGGTGCCCACGGGAGTCGGGGTGGCGTGCATCCTGGCCGTGCTCGCCGGTTGCTGCGCGGCGCAGGTCGTCGGGGTGGGCGGCGTCCCTTGGGCGCTGGTGCTGTGGGCCGTAGCCATCGGCTTGGTCGGCGTGAGAGACGACCGAGCGAACCTGCCACCGTTCGTCCGTCTGGTGGCGCAAGCGGTGGTCGGCGCCGGAATGGGCCTGGGCGAGGGGACGGCGGGGTGGGTGGTGCTCGGCGTCGTCAGCGTTCCGGTGTTCGTCAACATGGTGAACTTCATGGACGGGATCAACGGGATCACCTGCGCCACGATGACCGTGTGGGGCGTCACCGTGATGGCGGCCGGGGCCGCGCAGGAGTCCGGTCGACTCGCGCTGTTGGGTGCTCTCGCCGCGGGGGCGGCCGTTGGCTTCCTGCCCTGGAACTTCCCGGTAGCCCGGGTCTTCATGGGGGACGCCGGCAGTTACCTGTTCGGCGGCCTGGTGGCCGCTGGACTGCTCGTAGCGTTGAGCGACGAGGTGCGCGCGCTCACGGTCCTGGCTCCGATGACGTTGTATCTGGCAGACACCGGAGCCACGTTGTTGCGGCGCGGGCTGCGGGGCGATCGCCTCCTCGAGGGCCACCGGGAGCACGTGTATCAGCGCCTGACGCACGAGTGCGGCCTCGGGCACGCGGCCACGACGGTGGGTGTCACGCTGGTCGCGGCAGCGCTCACCCTCACGGTGGCGATGACGCCGTGGCCGGTCGGAGTCGGCTGCATGGCGGTGGCTGCCGCGGTCTACCTGACAGCCCCGACCGTCGTCGCGTCCACCTACCAAGGAGGGTGGAGCAGGTGACGA
Source organism: uncultured Ornithinicoccus sp. (assembly GCA_964425155.1). Lineage (GTDB taxonomy): Bacteria > Actinomycetota > Actinomycetes > Actinomycetales > Dermatophilaceae > Segeticoccus. The sequence goes on from CAYRLV010000064.1 coordinate 2,971, forward strand.
TCGGACGCGTCGTGATCTTCGGACACGGCCTGGTGGCCACCGCCATCCGCAAGGCTCTGGACGACCAGGGCGCTGACGTGCGCCAACTGCACGCGCCGCGACTGCTCCTCGACCCGGGGACCGCCGCCCACGACGTGGCCGGGCGTGCTCGCGCCGCCCTGGACGCCAACCAGGGTCTTCGTCAGGACCTGGCGCACGCCGATGTGGTCATCAACGCGGCCGGCCTTGCCGAGCCCGGCGCCAGCGCCTCGGCCAGGCTGTTTGGGGCCAACGCGCTGACGCCGGTCGTCTTGGCGCTGGCCGCGACCGAGGCCGGGGTGGCGCGGTTCATCCAGATCTCCTCGTTGGCGGTGGTCGGCGACCTTTCGACGGTGTCGGACGGTTCCGCGCGGTCGAGCCACTCCCCGTATGCCGCCTCGAAGGGCCTGGCGGAAGAGGCCCTCCTCCAGGTGACGAGTCAGAGCCGGTTGGTCATCCTGCGGGCGCTGTCGATCCACGCGCCGGACCGAGAGCTGACGCGCCGCTTCCTTGCGCTCGTCCGCAAACCTTGGTTCGTGATGACGGCATCGGGTCGATCCCTGTCGACCTTGACGACCGACGGTCAGTTGGCGCAGTTCGTCGCCCACGTGGTGGCCTACCCGGGACCTGTCGCCCGGCAGATCACGCAGCCACCGACGGGCCTGACCACGTTCGAGGTAGCCCGACTGTTGCGGTCCAGGCCCCCCGTGCGTGTTCCACGCGCGGGCCCGCAGGCGCTGGTCGCGGGCCTGTCCGTGGCGGGCGCGCTCTCCCCGAGACTCCACGTTCTGAGCCGCCGGGCCAGCGTGATGTGGCTCGGTCAACGCATCCGGGCGGAGTGGGCGGCAGCGACCGGGTTCCGGTACGACGCGCCCGAGACCGCGATCAGGCGACTAGCCCACCTGGCCAACGCCGAGGCTCCCCGCAAGCGTGCCGCGGTCATCGCGACCGTCCCCGAGCAGATCCGGGTCCAGTACCCGTTGCACCTGAACCTGCTCCGATCGCTTGGTTACCACACGGACATCTTCTGCTCCGAGCCCGAAGGGCTGGATCTCCCGCCGCAGACCACCAGCCACGCCGTCAAGATCTCCCGCACGCCGTCCGTTACAGAGATGGTCCGTGCCGCCTGGAGCCTACGCCGGACACTCAAGCAGCTTCGTCCTGAACTGGTCATCTACGGGTCCCCCGCGGCTGCGGTCGTCGGCGCGGTCGCAGCCTTCCGGGTCGTCCCCCGGCGCATCTTCGTGGTCCACGGACTGCGCGAGCAGACCCTGCACGGACTTCAGCGTGTTGCCACCCGGGGCCTGGGCGTGGCCGCGGAGTGGCTGTCGACCAACGTCGTGTTCAACAGCCCCTCGACGCTGCGGGCTGCCAGCCGACATGGCCACCGGTCAGCGCGGCTGCTGGCCGGACCCGGATTCGTCGGCGTTGACCGCACCCGCTTTCGCCGCCGGCCACCCGACGAAGAACTGGCAGAGCGCCTGGGACTCGGCAGGTCTGGGCCGGTCGTCGGATACGTGGGCCGCCTGGCCGGCGACAAGGGCGTGGACACGCTGGTCCAGGCTCTGTCCGAGCTCGAGGACGACCACCCCGACATCCAGCTGCTCCTCGTCGGCCCCCTGGACGAGACCGACCCGGTAGCCCCGTCCACCCACCGCGCACTGGCGGAGCATCCACGCATCCGTCACACCCAGGCGGTCACCGACCCGGCGCCCTACTACTCCCTGATGACGTGCCTCGCCTTGCCGTCCCGGCGAGAAGGATTGCCCACCGTCATTCTCGAAGCCATGGCGACCGGCACACCGGTCGTGGCCACGCGCGCCACCGGGATCATCGACCTGGTCGACGACCGCAACGGGTGGCTCGTCCCTGTCGACGACCCCCGCCGGCTGGCGGACGCGTTGAGGAGCTGCCTCCAGCAGCCGCGGCAGGCGTCCGCCCGCGCCGAACGTGCTGCCTCGCAGATAGCCCGGTACGACACCGAGGCCGTCGCCGCCTGGTGGACCGACCTCTATGCCGCGCAGCAACCCCCTCGAGCGCAAGGCAGGCAGGCGTGGTGACGCTTCCCCGCCGACTGGACTTCGCCCTGGTCGGGGCAGCCAAGTCCGGCACTTCGTCCCTGGCCGAGGCCCTGGATACCCACCCGCAGGTCCACCTCCTGCGCCCGAAGGACTCACACACGCTCATCTACCGGGGCCAGCCACCGCCGTGGTCCGGCCCGAACGGCGACAGGTTCAACCGGGTCATCTCCGAGTCCTGGCGCCCGTACCTCGACCAGCTGCGCGACATGGACCCGTCCACGTTGGTCGGCGACGCCGCCGTCTACTACATGGCCGACCCGCGCTCGGTGGCACTCCTGCGGGACATCATGGCGCCACGTGCCCGCGTCGTGGCGATCCTGCGCCGACCGGACGAGCGTGCCTTCTCGGCCTACATGCACCTGGTCCGGGACGGCCACGAGACCCTGGCCTTCCAGCAGGCCCTCGCGGCTGAGGACAGCAGACGGGCACAAGGCTGGCAGCCCCTGTGGTGGTACGCGCGCCTGGGCCACTACGCCGAACAGGTCGACCGACTGTTCGCGACCTTCGGACGTGAGAACGTCCTGACGCTTCTCTACGACGACTTGGTACGCGATCCTGGGCAGGCGGTGCGGACGGTCTTTGCCTTCCTCGGCGTGGACGCGGGCGTCCACCTCGACGTTGTCCGCCACAACCAGTCCGGAGCGCCCAAGAGCGCGACGCTGCAACGTTTCCTGTCCGACCAGAACAGCGTCAAGACCGCGGCCAGCAAGATCGTCCCCCGCCGGGCGTGGCTCAAGTTGAGGCAGCACGTCCAGGCTATGAACCTCAAACCACAGGTGATGCCGGCCGCGTCCCGGCATCACCTCATCACACGCTTCACGGACGACATCGACGAGCTCGGACGCCTGATCGGGCGTGACCTGGAGAGCTGGAAGGACGCCCTACCTCTCCAGAGGGACCGCTAGCCACCGGACTCCCGGTCGGCGATGTGGGGGGCGATGTTGCGCCGGTGCCAGTCGATGTGGTCGAGCTGCTCCTCGACGGGCGGCTCCGTCATGAAGTCTCCGTAGAGTTGAGCCAGATAGCCCCCGGGGTCGGCAGGGACCGGCATCGCGTGCCCGTCGAGCGTCGCCCAGGCGGACGAGGTGAGCGCGGACCGCGGAAAGAACTCGCGTGTCCCGTAGTTGCCGCACCCGTTGAACACATACGGGCGCCTGTCGAAGTCGAAGCGGTCCGCCAGCGACGTCCACAGCACCCACGGCAGGCGTCGAGGTAGCGGAAAAAGGAGCATTTTCGCGGCCTGCGCGACGCGCTTCTTGGTCGGGGACCACCAGTACCGCCGGGAAGTCTGGACCTGCTTGAGCCGGTGGACGATGCAGATGGCTCTGGTCGCGCGGGCCAGGGCTCGCTGGGCGGGCTTGCTGGCGGGTGCCCCGATGAGCGGAAAGACGTCGACGTGCATCAGGTGCTGTTCGACGTGGGTGGGACTGACCCGGACGAAGAGTTCCTCGTAGTTCGGGCTCACACCGGGACCGTGGAGGGTGAAGCGGTCGTCGAGGTTACGCCGCAGGTCGTCCACAAAGGTGGAGTAGTCCGGCCAAGGGACCAGGATATCCACGTCGAAGTCCCACGCGAGCAGACTGCCGCTTCGCACGGCGCCGAGCGCGGTGCCGTATCCGAGCAGGAATCGTGGGGCGCCGGGCCGCGCAGTGGCCCGCTGCACGGCCACCAGCGTGGCCAGCAGCTCCTGGTGGAATCGTGACGGTCCCATCAGGGGTCCCGCCTGATGGACAGGGCGCCCAGGTAGGTGGCCAGGGTGCCGCACAGGTAGCCCCATGCTGCCCCTTCCGCGCCGTGCAGGGCGCTGCCCAGCGCCACCGCCACGAGGCTGACCGGCAGGGTCGCTGCCCGCACTTTGACCAGTGTCCCCAGACGGTTCTCCACCTTGAGCCTGACCTCCACGCCGAGGGTGAGCTGGCTGAACAGCGCGCCGAGCAGAACCCACGGCAGCGCCGTGTCGGCCTGCTCCCAGGTCTGGCCCAGCAACGCCTGGCCCACGGCGTCCGGCAGCAAGAACGAGAGGACGAAACAGCTCCCTAACAGACCGACTTGTAGAACGGTCCACACTCCCCCCAACCGCGCCGGGTAGCGTCCCGTCTTCGCCGCCGACACCGAGCCTTGGGAGATGAACAGGGGAGCCAGCCCCTGGGGGACCTGCAGGGGCAGGCCGGCCAGAGACTGCGCCCCCCGCAGGCCGCCTACCGTGGTGAGCGAACCGGCAAGCGCGGCGGCCGAGGGGATGCCGCCCTGCCGGCACAGGGTCACCAGGAGGTTGCCCGACAGGCTGGCCCACACGTGCTTCCCGTCGCGCAGGCATCGATAGGTCTGCCGCGGGTCGGGGATGTGGTGGATGAGCAGCGCGGCGCTGGTTGCCGCGAGAGCCAGGACGACGACGTAGATCGTCGTGGGTTGCACGGCGGGTAGTGCCGGGACGGATGCGGTGACGGCGAAAGCGGCCACGAAGGCGGCCAGGGCGCCGGCTGCGATCAGGGCGGTGGGCTTGATGTTGAGGTCGCGATAGCAGAGCGCTCGAAATGCCTGCAGGACCAGGCTGGCTGGCCCGGCCAGCGCCATACTGACGGTGATGCTCCCAGGTGCGCCTTGCAGGATCCCCAGGAGCGCGACGCCCACCCCCAGGATGGTCCCGCCGACGACCGCCGACCCGAGCGCCCCGTCCACCAACCTGCCAGTCGCCTCGACGCCGCGGGGGCAGGTCAGGACCCACGTGCCCATGAGTTCACGGTAGGCATAAATTCCCATCGTCAGCGCTACCTGGAGCAGGGCGAACTGGCCGAACTCGCCGGGCGTGAGCTGTCTGGCCATGCTGAAGGTGAGCGCAAACGAGAGGGCCGCGGTGGCTGCCTGGTCCGAAACGGCCGCGCCACCGCGCCGGCTCAGTGAGCGCCCGCGGCCCGAGGCCAAGGCGAGCCGCCGGCCCAGGCTAGCCACGAGCATCTCCCGGGCGCCGCGATCCGGTCGCGCCGAGCGCCACCCGCGTCTGGGGCTCCGGGGCCGCGGGCGGGCGCACGAGGGTGGCCATCGCCAGGATGAACGCGCCCAGAACCCAGACGAACCGTGCATTCTGAAGATTGAGCGTCAGCATCTCCACGCCGATGACAGCCACCGCCACCCACAAGACGGTGCGCTCGTGCGGGCTCAGATGATGCGCCCGCCGAATCCGAACCATCATCACCACACCGAGGGACACGAACGCGAACAACCCGACGATCCCGCCTTCGACGAGGAAGTCCACGAAGGTGTTGTGGGTGACGTACTCGTGCGACACGTTCGCCAGCGCGCGGCTGCGCGGCAGGAACTGTCCCGGGCCAATGCCGAACACGGGATGGTCGGTCCACGCGCGAAACGCCGCCTGCCACAGGCTCAGACGGATCTCGGAGGCACCCGCCCCCTGGCTGGACAGACGGGTGGCCAGGAACGCCGGGACGGCGCCGAGCATGAAGGCGAGGACCACCACGGCCGCGGCCGCGACGCCACGAACGATCGACGCCAGGGTCACTCCTCGGGCGATGCGGATCGCGCACAACACCACCACGGCCGCTGCCACGGTCAAGATCGCCCCCCGTGAGGCGGTGGTGGCCGTCGCCGCGAGGAGCACGACCGTGTTCACCCCGAACAGGCGCCCGTGCCGGCGCGCGTTCGCCCAGGCGCCCAAGACCGCACTGACCAGAAGATAGGCAGCGTACAGATTCGGGTCCTCGAACGTGCCGCTGTCCCTGAACTGGGCCGCTTCCGCCGGGATCAGCCTGAACTGGTCCAGCAGGGAGAAGCCGGCAATGACCGTGGCGACCACCGTCCACACCCTGATGGTCCGGAGCGTGTCGGACTCGTCCGCAAGTGAGAAATGAACGATCGCACACCAGAAGTACAGGACGCAGATGGTGACCTTCACGATGGCGCCCAGCCCCGAGGCCAGACCCACCTCAGCGTCCCTGAGCTCCGCCACGGTCAAGGACACGGTCATCGCGCCCAGCAGAACCAGGGCGTAGGCCAGGGCCGTACTGACCAAGGCGGTACTGACGAGTCCGGACTCCCGGCGCGAGGTGGACAGCTTCACCATCGTGACGACGACCAGGGGAATCAACAGCGCGTCGGACGCGGCCACGTTCACCGGGCCAGAGAGGTCCACATAGAACATGAGCGGAAGAAGCGCCACGGTCAGGTCGAACACCGAGAGCTTGAGAAGTCCGAACCACAGCGGGATCGAGACCACAGCCGCCACGGCGACGGCACCCAGCGTGTCACCGACGGCGGCCCAGGCCGCGACCACACACATCGCGAGTACCGCCACCACGAGCGTGCAGTCGGAACCCGACCAGCCCAGGCGTCGAATCCGCTGGTGTAGCAAGGAAGCCTCACCGACTTGGTCAGTTCGAGGACGTCGATGTCGTCCGGCGTCGTGGTGGCACGCATACGCTACACTGCGTCGAGCGACAGCGCGCCCACCGCGCGACAGGGAGGGTCACCTGGTGCGACTCGAAGAGTTTGTCACGCTCTTCCGCAAGCGATGGCGCACGATTGCCGTTGTCCTGCTCGCCGTGGTCGGGTTGTCCGCCCTGTTCACCACTCTCTCAGCGAAGACCTACGAAGCAACCACCCGGCTCTTCGTCTCGACCGCAAGCGGCGGAACGAGCTCGGACCTGCTGGAGGGAAGCACGTTCAGCCAGAACCGGGTGAAGTCCTATGCAGACGTGATGACCTCACCGCGCGTGTTGAACCCCGTCATCGCCAAACTCGACCTCGGAATGACCGCAGCCGAATTGCGCGAACACGTCCACACCAGCGTGCCCGCCGACACCGTCCTCATCGAGGTCGCCGTGCAGAGCCGGTCTCCCGAACGTGCCCGAAAGATCGCCGACGCCATCGGCAAGCAGTTCACCGACACCGTCCGCGACCTGGAGACCGTGGACCCTCAGCAGCGCAGCCCGGTGAAAGTCAGCATCATCGCGGAGCCGACGCGACCGACCTCACCCGTGAGCCCCCAGCCCGCGCGCAACCTCGCCCTCGGCCTGCTGCTCGGGCTGCTGCTCGGCGTCGGCGTTGCCGTCACCCGCGAGATGTTCGACACGCGGATCAAGACCGAAAAGGACTGCGCCGACGTCACGGCGGCACCGGTCATCGGCAGCATCGCGCACGACCCGGACGCGCCGAACCACCCCCTGATCCTGCAACTCGACCCCAACTCGCCGCGAGCCGAGGCGTTCCGTTCGCTGCGCACCAACCTGCAGTTCGTCGACGCAGCCAACCACCCCACGTCCATCGTCTTCACGTCGTCCCTGCCCGACGAAGGCAAGACCACGACCGTCGCCAACCTGGCCATCGCCCTGGCGGCCAGCGGGGCCAAAGTCTGCCTCGTCGAGGCCGACCTGCGACGACCGCGACTGCTGGGCTACCTCGGGCTGGAAGGCGCCATCGGGCTCACCAGTGTGCTGATCGGGCAGGCCGAGCTCGAGGACGTGCTGCAAGATCTTGCGCACACCAAGATCATGGTGCTGGGCGCCGGACCGATACCCCCCAACCCGAGCGAACTGCTCGGCTCCCCGGCGATGACCGAGACCCTGCAGACCCTGCAGGACCGGTTCGACTACGTGGTGATCGACGCCCCGCCGCTGCTGCCCGTCACTGACGCCGCGGTGCTCAGCACGGTCGCGGACGGCGTGGTCGTGGTCGTCGGTGCAGGCACCACGACGCGCGAGCAGTTGCGTAAGTCGCTGCAGGCACTGGAGCAGGTCAAGGCCCGAGTCCTGGGCCTTGTGCTCAACCGGCTGGCCCGCCACGACCCGGACACCTACACCTACTACCAAGAGGGCTACCCGCCGCCGGCGTCGATCGCCGAGCCCAGCACGAGAAGCCAGCGACGCAAGCAGGCGGTCGACCGCTGAGCAGTAGCTCACAGCCTCGGCGGGTGCAAGTCGCTGCGCTCACCACACGGGCCACGTCGCGTCCCTGCTCCCGCGGTTGCGTCGCGTCGCCCACGAGCACGCGACACGAGCCGCTATCGCTCGACGAGAGCGCCCCGCGCCACAGATCCAGCCTGTGGACCATCCCTCGCCTCACGAGGGGCCGATGTCACGGCGTCAGGGCCGCGAGCACACGCGGGAGCGAGTCACGCACCTGGTTCACCATCCGCGTGAACACCTCGTCCCCTTGTCGGAAGGGGTCGACGATGTCGGCCTCTTCGACGGGCAGCGGAGGGTTCATGCCGCGGCGCGCCGCCACCCGCCGCACCACCGCCTGCAGCGCGTCGGCGTCGGCGGGTCCGGTCAAACGGTCGCCGCCGGTGATCTCACTCGCCAGGGCGGCGAAGTCACGAAAGGTGAAGGCGCAGCGCAACGCCGCAGGGCACAACGTCACGACCACGGCACGGTGCCGACGCGTCGCGGTCAAGACCAGGTCTGCCGACGCCACCATCTCCGGCGTGAGCTGCCGCGCCTCAAAGCCGTCCGGGTCGCCGCCCTCGGCGGACACCAGGGCTGCCGTCCGTTTGTCCATGGGTCGCCCGACAAGCGCACTGGTCCCCGCACTGGAGACCGTTGGCACGGAGCCAGACGGGTAGCAGCGCAACCCTGCCTGAAGCGTGCGCTCGATGAACGGGGAACGGCATACGTTCCCGGTACACACGACCAGGACGCTGCCCAGCAAGCTCACGCCGCCACCCCAGGACACCGACTAGATGAATCTCCACCGCCCGCGCGGGTCGCTGCGGCGTAGAACCCAGCATTCACCAGAAACCGTAGACCGTGCACGCAGCACACCATCATGGGATCTGACCGCCCACGGGATAGTCCGAGAAGTCGTCCCGGCGTAGCGCGACCCCCAGATCCTGCATGCCGTCCGCGTCGGTCAGAACGATGGACTGACCGGTGGGACTGGTCCCGAAACCGTCAAAGGGCGCGGTGATGAAGACGACGCCATCCGGGTCCAGATGGCGCAGACTGAGGGCCTGGGAGCGGATCTCGCCGGTACTGAACGAGTCGTCCACCGTGAGGTGCTTGGTTGCCCCGTCGACCAACCGCGCCAGCCTGACCGGATGGGTCAACAGGCCCTTGTTCAGCGCCTTCATCAACAGCGCCTTGAGGAAGGCCTGCTGACGGCGCCCCCGAGAGATATCTCCCTCGCTTAGCTCGTGCCGCTCGCGCACGAAGGCCAGCGCCTGTTCGCCGTCCAAATGGTTCAGGCCCTGGTGAACCTGATGGCCATCAGGGCCGCTGCTGGCCTCCTCGGCATAGACATCGACGCCGCCGACGGCATCGGTCATCTTCTTGAAGCCGTCAAAACCGATGCGCGCCACGTGATCGATCGGCACACCGACCAGGTCCTGAAGCGTGCGCACAAGCAGGGGAGCGCCGCCAAAGGCATACGCGGCGTTGATCTTGTCCTTGCCGTGACCCGGGATGCTCACATACAGATCCCTGGGAAAGTGCACCAGATAGACCTTGCGCCGGTCAGAGGCGAGGTGCACCAAGATGATCACATCCGACCGCTGGCGCCCCTGCCCGGGACGCTCGTCACTACCGATCAACAGCACGTTCTGCGAGTCGCCGGCAGCAGGACCCCGGGTCGGCACGTGCTCACCGGGAGACGGCGTGGGTAGCAGCGGCTCTCGCTGAACGTTGCTGTTGACCTTGTGGTTCAGAAAGGCCCCGTAACCCGCGACCAGGCCGACCAGGACGAGCGCGACGGTCACCAGGCCGACGATGGCGACGCGCCGAGCATGGCCTCGACGCGTAGACGGGCCGCTGCCACCCGCCGGACCGGTACCCTCAATGGGCAGGTCCTCACCTCTCCCCTCCTGCATGAATCGAGCCTACGTCGGATCGCCTCGTGGTCGGCGGACGTGTGAAACCTCCGGTCGCGGCGCCAGCGGTCCCGTATCGCCGCTCGGCGGAGGGAGGGCCACGTCATCGTAGCCATGACTCGAACTGCCTGCGTGTCACGCCCACAATGACCGCGCCCTCACGGGCTGCCACAGCGGATGCGCGACGAATAAGTGCTGGCGTGGCGGCGATTCGGGCCCTCCTGTGAACACCAGCACGCAGTGAGGCAGGGTGGAACTCGGATGGGCGCCCCCATAGCCAGCACGCAGGCACCGCTTATCCACCGCTCGTCCTGCCGCCAAACCGGTCAGACGCCGAGACCATCTGTAGACCAACCGTTTAACACGATCTGACCGAGTTGAAACGATGCCGTGACGTCTCACTCCTCACCTGATGTCGTCGACAGTCCAAGCCGGCGCCGGCACGTCTTTGGCGAAGACGAACAGATGTATCCCCGGGGGCACCGTTGACGTGGGCGCTGGTGATGGCCGGCTGGCTGCTGCTCGCGGTTGCCGCGGCTGCCGCCGTTGCCCTCGTCCTGCGAGGGCGTTCCCTCTTCAATCCCGAACTACAACTCCGCACGGCCGAGCAGGCGACGACCGAACGCCCCAGAGGATGTGCGGATCTCGTCAGGTCGCTGACGACGGCCAGTTGCGCGTGGTGCTCGTGGGCCTGCTGCGGACCGACCAACGGTATTGCCGCGTCCTTTCCGCGGCGGACGGACGCCAGCGGGACGGGACGGAGCGGATCGTCGCGGCCGTGTCGGTCTCCGTGCCCGAGGTC
>CAYRLV010000065.1:0-13664 GCA_964425155.1 uncultured Ornithinicoccus sp.
AACGTCGAGGAACAGGAAGAGGCACGTCGTGGATCAGGTCTGGCCGGCGATCATCACGCTGATCCCGTCCATCGGGATCCTGTATCTGTTCTGGTACGTGATGAAACACATTGTCGAGGGGGATCGGCGTGAACGGCTTGCCCATGCCCAGTGGGAACAAGAGCAGGAAAAGTTGAATTCGGCCGAACGTCCCAGCTCCGGTCCGTCACCGAAAGATTAGTCGGGCACAAATTCGCGATCGACGGAGCAATCGGTTAGTCTCCTTTCGGCGGAAAGCAGAAATCACGGATTCACGACGTTTGGAGACATTCATGGCCCAGCGTGTGCAGGTATTGCTCGTCGACGACATCGACGGGGGCGACGCCGCGGAGACGGTGAGTTTCAGCCTCGATGGTGTGCATTACGAGATCGACCTCTCCGATTCGAATGCCGCCAAGCTGCGCAAGGACTTCTCGACCTGGGTCGGTCACGCCCGCCGGGCCGGGGGTCGCAAGCGCACCGGCAAGAAGGGCGGCAGCGCCTCGCTCGGCCGCGAGGACCTGGCCGAGGTCCGCAAGTGGGGGCGGAAGAAGGGTTACAAGGTGAGCGACCGTGGCCGGGTCTCCACCGAGGTCCTCGAGGCCTACGACGCGGCTCACTGAGTGTCGAGGAGGGCGGTGAACAGGTCGCCGTCGGCGTCGACGCGGTCGAGGACCTCGCCCATCTCGAGCTGACGCAACACGTCCGGCTCCCGCGCACCGTGCTCGATCTCCTCCCAGGTGCGCGGGGCCGCGACGAACGGCGCGGTGCGCCCGCGCAGTGAGTAGGGCGAGATCGTCGTCTTGGCCGCGACGTTCTGGCTCCAGTCGAGCAGCACCTTGCCGGGCCGCATCGAGCGCGTCATCTTCCACAGCACGAGGTCCGGGTGCCCCCGGGTCAGCTCCTGCGCCACCTCCTTGGCCAGGTCGCGCACCTCGTCGGACTCACGGCTGCCGTCCAGACGGGCGTACAACTGCATACCCTTGCTGCCGCTGGTGACCGGTGCACACGTCATACCGAGCTCGTCGAGCCGGTCGCGCACGAGCAGGGCCACGCGAGCGCACTCGTGCAGGCCGGCGGGCGGACCGGGGTCGAGGTCGACGACCAACCGGTCCGGCGGCAGGGGATGCAGGTCGTCGTCGAGGCGCCACTGCGGCACGTGCAGCTCGAGCGAGGCGAGGTTGGCCAGGTAGGTCAGGGTGGCGACATCGGTCACGAGCGGGTAGGTGACCTCCTCGTTGCCGCTGCGTGACCCGGGCGCGTCGATGGTCACCGCGGGGAGCCAGGACGGCGCGCCGGAGGGCAGGTTCTTCTCGAAGAACGAGCTGCCGTCCACGCCGTTGGGCCAGCGGATCCGGGTCACCGGCCGGTCCTCGAGCAGCGGCAGCAGCACGGGCGCGATCTGGGCGTAGTAGTGCAGCACCTCACCCTTGGTCGTCTCGGTCGCCGGGTAGAGGATCTTGTCCAGGTTGCTCACCTTCAACCGGCGCCCGTCGACCTGCACGGTCACCGACTCGCTCTGCTCGGCCACGGCTCAGGTCCTTCCGACGTCGATCAGGTCGTGTGGGGTGAGGTCGGTGCGGACCCCACGGTAGGCCGACTGGCGCAGCCGGCCGGCCTCGGTGACCTGCAACGTCTCCAGGTCGACCACCACCTGCGGTTGCACCCAGGTGGCGCCGCGCGCGTCGATCCGGGGCACCTCGTCGAGGAACGGCGAGTGCTCGGTCTCCCATGGCCGCAGGCGTTCCAGCAGCCGCTCACCGGCCCGGCCGGCCAGGCCGCTGCCGGACCGTCCCCGGTAGAGCAGACCGGGCCCGTCGGCCGAGGGGACGCCGACCAGCAGCCCGCCGAGCCGTCCGCTGCCGCTGGTCTCCGGCCGCCACCCGCCGACGACGCACGAGACCGTGTGCCGGTGCGGGAACTTCAGCCAGTCGTCGCTGCGTCGGCCGGGTCGGTATGGCGAGTCCAGCCGCTTGCTCACGATGCCCTCCAGACCCTGCTCGCGGGTGGCGCGGGCCAACGCCTTCCCGTCGTCGTAGGTCGGTGGCACCTGGATCGCCCCACCGTCCAGCTCCAGCCGCTCGAGCAGCGATCGGCGGGCGGTGAGGGGCTGCGCGGTGAGGTCCTCGCCATACAGCCGGAGCAGGTCGAACGCGAGGTAGGTGACGGGGGTCGACGTGGCGAGCCGGGCTGCGCGGCGGGCGTCCCGCACGTGCATCCGGTCGGCGAGGGCCGCGAACGACGGGATCCCGTCGCGGAAGGCCACCACTTCCCCGTCGAGCAGCATGTCCTCAGCCAGGGTGGCGAGCACGGCCAGCTCGGGGAAGCTCGCCGTGACGTCGTTCTCGCTGCGTGCGGTGAGGCGGACGGCACCCTCGTGCACGTCGGCGAGCACCCGCATGCCGTCCCACTTGATCTCGTGGGTCCAGCCTGGCCCGGTGGGGATGGCGGTGCCCGGGCTGGCGAGCATGGGGCGCATGGGCACCATCCTGACCGACGAGAGGCGCCGGGCGCGATTCGGCTGACACAATGGCGGAAGACCTCGACGAGAGTGGGTGCAGCAAGTGCGGGCGATCTGGAAGGGCGCGGTGTCGTTCGGGCTGGTCAACGTGCCGGTGAAGCTGTACTCGGCGACGGAGAACCACGACGTGCAGTTCCGGCAGGTGCACCGGGAGGACGGCGGGCGCATCCGCTACCAGCGGATCTGCAGCATCGACGGCGAGAAGGTGTCCTACGACGACATCGCCAAGGGCTACGAGACCGAGGACGGCCAGATGGTCGTGCTCACCGACGAGGACCTCGCCGAGCTGCCGGTCAACAGCAGTCGCGAGATCGCGGTCGAGAAGTTCGTGCCGGCCGACCAGATCGACGCGATGCTGCTGGACAAGTCCTACTACCTCGAGCCCGACCAGGCGGCGGCGAAGCCGTATGCGCTGCTGCGCGAGGCGTTGCAGGAGTCCGACCGGATGGCCCTGGTCACGGTGTCGCTGCGCACCCGCACCACGGTGGCGGTGCTGCGGGTGCGCGACGACGTGATCGTGCTGCAGACGATGCTGTGGCCGGACGAGATCCGCACGCCCGAGTTCGCGAGCATCGCGGACACCGAGAACGCCGCCAAGCCGCAGGAACTCAAGATGGCGCGGCTGCTGGTCGACTCGCTCGCCGGCGACTACGACCCGGACGAGTTCGAGGACGACTACGAGCAGGCGGTCGAGGCGGTCGTGAAGGCCAAGCTCGAGGGGGGCGAGGTCAAGGCGCAGCCCGAACCGGAGGAGGAGGGCGGCGAGGTCGTCGACCTGCTGGCGGCCCTGCAGCGCAGTGTCGACCGGGCGAAGGCCTCGCGCGGCGAGCCGACCGGCGAGGACGAGTCGTCCTCGGGGCGCGGCGCCTCGAAGAAGGGTGCGAAGAAGTCTGCGTCAGCGAAGGACTCGGGCGGCGGCACGTCCGGGTCGAAAGGCACCAAGAAGACGGCCAAGAAGACCGCCAAGAAGACCAGCAAGAAGACGGCGAGCAAACGGGCGAGCAAGAAGGCCGCCAGCTGAGCCATGCCGGAGGGACACACCCTGCACGCGCTCGCGGGGCGTCTGGAGCGCGCCTTCGCCGGCCGGCCGGTGGCTGCCTCGAGCCCGCAGGGCCGGTTCGCCGCCGGGGCGGCCCGGATCGACGGGACCGTGCTGCACCGTGCCTCGGCGTGGGGCAAGCACCTGTTCGCCGAGTTCGACGGTGACACCTGGCTGCACGTGCATCTCGGCCTGATCGGGGTGTTCCCCGTCGTCCCGCTCCCCGACCACGGGAGGACGGACCCGCTGCCGGTGACCGGGACGGTGCGGCTGCGGCTGGTCGGTGACGGACACGTGGCGGACCTGCGGGGGCCGAACCTGTGCGAGCTCAAGACACCGGAGGAGGTCGCCGCGGTCGAGGCACGGCTCGGCCCCGACCCGCTGCGTCCGGACGCGGATCCCGCCCTGGCGTGGTCTCGGATCAGCCGCAGCGCCAGGCCGATCGGGGAGCTGCTCATGGACCAGGCCGTGCTTGCCGGAGTCGGCAACGTCTATCGCTGCGAGGTCCTGTTCCGCCAGCGGGTCGACCCGTTCCGCCCGGGCAAGGAGATCCGCCCGGCGACCTGGCAGCGGATCTGGGACGACCTGGTGCTGCTGATGCCGCTCGGCGTGGCGTTCAACCAGATCCTCACGATGGAGGATCAGGTGACCGAGGCGCTGGGTGAGGTGGCCAGCGGCGCCGCGGCACGGCATACGCCGACCTTGACCGGGGAGCGGCTCGGCGACCGGTTCGAGCGGCGGTTCTTCCTCTATCAGCGGGCGGGTGAGCCGTGCCGGACCTGTGGCTCCCGGGTGCGGTCCGCACCGGCCGCGGGCCGCACGTTGTACTGGTGCGGTCGCTGCCAGCGTCGCCGCTGAGCCGTTTCGTCAGTGGCGGGGGAGGACCACGGCCAGGGTGCGCGGGCCGTGCACGCCCTCCACCCGAGAGAGCTCGATGTCACTGGTCGCACTCGGCCCGGCGATGAAGGTCAGCGGCCGGGTCGGCTCGAGTCGAGCGAGGGCCTCGGGCACCGTCTGCACCACCTGGTCCGAGCGGACCACGCACACATGGAGGTCCGGCACCAGCGTGATCGCCCGGCGCCCGCAGAGCGGCCCGCCGTCCAGCACGATCGTGCCGGTCTCGGCCACCGCCACCGCTGCCCCCGTCACCACCGCGTCGATCCGGTCGAGGTCGTCGGCGCCGAGGGTGCCGTCGTCGGGAATCACCCGCAGGTCCGTCGGTTGGCCGGTGCCGGAGAGGAACGACTCCGCGACCGCCGGTGGACAGATCACGGTCGTCGCGCCGAGCGAGTCCAGCACTCCGCGCACCGCGGCGCCGACCTCGTCGTCGTCGGCACCGCTCCCGTGCACGCTGGCGCGGTAGTCCTCCAACCGGTCCACCAGCAGGTCGTGCAACTCGCGGCTGCCGGGCGCCAGGTCGCCGGTGGTCCGGTATGCGCGGGTGACCGGCTCCCGCCCGCCGGTGGCCTCCTCGCCGGGTCCGGTGCCGTCGGTCGTGCCGAGCGCACCCCGGATCCGTCGCAGCACCTCGTCACGCGCGCTCATCTGGAGGCCTCCGCGGTGTTGCCGGCGCGGGTGCGGGTCCACCACTCGCGGAACGTCTCGGGTGGCAGCGGGGGAACGTCGCGCGACGCGGTCCAGCCGGACAGGGGCGGTGGCAGGGGCACCCGGGCCCGGCCGTTCTTCAGCAGCGGCCCGCCGAGCCGTGCCGATCGCCCGGCCCGGGCGAAACGCTCCGCGTCGCCCATCGCCCAGGCGGCCGCCGCCATCGAGACGGCCTCGGCGGTCGGCACTCTGCTGCGGGCCGCGCGCGCCTCGACGTGCTCGGCACGCAACTGCACGAGCAGGGACGGGATGTCGATCTTGACCGGGCAGGCCTCGAAACAGGCGCCGCACAGGGACGACGCGTAGGGGAGCGAGTCGTTGGGCTCGTGGCCGCCGGTGATCCCGGTCAGCTGCGGCGACAGCACGGCACCGATCGGCCCGGGATAGACCGATCCGTAGGCGTGCCCGCCCGTGCGCTCGTAGACCGGGCAGACGTTGAGGCAGGCGGAGCACCGGATGCAGTGCAGGGCGGTGCGGCCGAGCTCGTCGGCGAGGACGGCGCTGCGGCCGTTGTCGAGCAGCACCAGGTGGAACTCGCGCGGACCGTCAACCCCGCCGTCCGTCTCGGTGACGCCGGTCCACGCCGACGTGTAGGGATTCATCCGCTCCCCGGTCGACGACCGGGGCAGCAGCTGGAGGAAGACCTCGAGGTCGCGCCAGGTGGGCACCAACTTCTCAATACCCATGACGGTGATCAGCGTCTCCGGGAGGGTGAGGCACATCCGGCCATTGCCCTCCGACTCCAGCACCACCAGGGTGCCGGTCTCGGCCACCCCGAAGTTGGCGCCGCTCACCGCCACCTTGGTGCGCAGGAAGGTCCGCCGCAGGTGCTGGCGCGCGGCCTCGGCGAGGGCCCGCGGCTCGTCGGTCACGTTCGGGTCGATGTCGGGCATCTCGCGCAGGAAGATCTCGCGGATCTCACTGCGGTTGCGGTGGATTGCCGGGACGAGGATGTGTGACGGCTGGTCGTGGCCCAGCTGCACGATCAGCTCGGCCAGGTCGGTCTCGTAGGCCGTGATGCCGGCCTGCTCGAGCGCCTCGTTGAGCCCGATCTCCTGGGTGGCCATCGACTTGACCTTGACGACCTCGGTCTGGCCCGTCTGCTGCACCAGGCGGGTGACGATCGCGTTGGCCTCCGCCGCGTCACGGGCCCAGTGGACGACACCCCCGCGTCGGGTCACCTCGGTCTCCAGTTGCTCGAGCAGCTCGGGCAGCCGGGCCATCGTGTCGGTCTTGATCGCGCTGCCGGCGTCGCGCAGGGCCTCCCAGTCGGGCACCTCGCCCACGACGGCCGCCCGCTTGGCCCGGATGGTCGAGGTGGCGTGGCCGAGGTTGCGGCGCAGCTGGCTGTTGCCGAGCGCCTCCCGCGCGGCGGTGGGGAAGTCGCGCTCGCCCTGGAGGTGACCGACCGAGGGGTCGGCGGTCGGGCTGTGACGAGCGGGGGTGCCCACACGCGGCATACCGAGGAACGTGCTCACGCGACCACCGCCTGCTGCTCGGTCGACGCCAGGATCTCGGCCAGGTGCACCGGCCGCACCCCGGTGCGCAGCCGGCCCAGACCGCCGCCGATGTGCATGAGGCACGAGGAGTCGCCCGCAGTGACGAACTCCGCGTCCGTCTCCAGCACGTGGCTCATCTTGTCGGCCAGCATCGCGGTGGAGGTGTCGGCGTTCTTGAGGGCGAAGGTGCCGCCGAAGCCGCAGCACTGGTCGGCGGCCGGGAGCTCCACCAGATCGAGCCCGCGCACCTCACGCAGCAGCCGCACCGGCTTGTCACCCACGTGCAGCATCCGCAGCGAGTGGCAGGTCGGGTGATAGGTGACCCGGTGCGGGAAGACCGCCCCGACGTCGGTGACCCCCAGCACGTCCACCAACAGCTCGGAGAGCTCGTGGGTCCGGGCGGCCACGCGGGACGCCCGCTCGGCCAGCGCCTCGTCGCCGGCTCGACGCGCGACCACCTCGTGCTGGTGGCGGACCGAGCCGGTGCACGAGCCCGAGGGCGCGACGATGGCGTCCGCGCCCTCGGCGAGCGCCTGCTCGAACACCGCGACGTGGTGGCGCACCAGCCCGAGGGCATCGCCTTGGTAGCCGGTGTTGACGTGCATCTGCCCGCAGCACGTCTGGTCCACCGGGAAGGTGACGTCGTGGCCGAGTCGCTCGAGGAGCGTCACGGTGGCCTTGCCGACGTCGGGGAACAGCACGTCACCGAGGCAGGTGACGAACAGCGCGATCCTCATGCACCACAGTGTGCCGTGCCGCGCAAGGGGGCACCGACCGGCACCGGCCGGCACCGACCGGCACCGCCCGGCACTGGCCGCCACCGACCGGTACCGGCTGGCAAATATTGCCGATCGATAACCACTTGATGAAAATCGTTGACATCTCCCGAGGGCGGTGGTTGATTGTCGGGATCGGTGGCGGGTCGCGGGCATCCCTGGCCCGCCCGTGCCGACCGGCCCTCAGCCCGAAGGAGAACAGATGAGGCCCCCGACTTCCCGCGCCGCGCGCCCGGTCGCCGCCACGGCCGCCGCCTCGGCGGTGCTCGCCCTGGCCGGGATCCCGGCCCTCGCCGGCACCGCGTCGGCCGTCGACGAGGGTGGCAAGCACATCCTCAAGATCGCCTACAGCGCCACGATCGACACCTTCAACCCGTTCGTGTCGATCTACCTGACACCCACCGGCATCAACCGGATGGTCTACGAGAACCTCGTGCAGTACTCCGCGGAGGACGGATCGCCGATCCCGGGCCTCGCGGAGAGCTGGGACACCAGCAAGGACGGCAAGACCTGGACCTTCCACATCCGCAAGGGGATGAAGTGGTCCGACGGCGAGCCGATCACGTCTGCGGACCCGCAGTGGACCTACACGCAGATGATGACCAAGGAGTCGATGTCGCAGGCCAACGGCTCGCTGGTGGAGAACTTCAAGGAGGTGCTCGCGCCCGACCCCAACACCCTGGTCATCAAGATGAAGGAGGGCACCGCGGTCAACCCGGGCATCGAGATCCCGGTGGTGCCCAAGCACGTCTGGAGCAAGCTGAAGAACCCCGCGAAGTTCGACAACAACAAGGACGTCGTCGGCTCGGGCCCCTACGTGCTGGAGTCCTACAAGCCGAACCAGCGCGTCGTGCTCAAGCCGAACCCGAACTTCTGGCGCGGCAAGCCGAAGATGGACGGCGTCACCTACGTCAGCTTCAAGAACACCGACGCCGCGGTGCAGGCGCTCAAGGCCGGCACGATCGACCTGTTCGGTGGGCTCGAGGTGCCGCAGTTCAACGCGCTCAAGAACGCCGACGGGGTGACCGTCAACTCCGGCAGCGGCCGCCGCTTCACCGGTCTCGGCCTCAACCCCGGAGCGACCACCAAGGACGGCACCCCGATGGGTGACGGCAACCCGGTGCTCAAGGACCCGGTCGTCCGTCGCGCGATCCGCCAGGCCATCAACATCCCCGCGCTGATGGACAAGATGCTGCAGGGCCACGGCACGCTGGCGACCTCGTTCGTCCCCGCGGTCTTCCCCCAGTGGCACTGGCACCCGGACAAGTCCAAGCTCGCGACGTACGACCCGGAGGCGGCCAACGCCGCGCTCGACAAGGCCGGTTACAAGATGGGCCCGGACGGGGTCCGGCTGGACAAGAACGGCAAGCCGATCGTGCTGCGCCTGCTCGGTGACAACTCCGACTCCACCGACAAGCAGATGGCCGACTACATCATCCCGTGGCTGAAGAAGATCGGGATCAAGGTCGACCTGCAGATGTCCGACGGTGACGCGATCTCCGTCGACCTGCAGAAGGCCAACTACGACATGTACTTCACCGGGTGGAGCCTGGGCTCCGACCCCGACTTCCAGCTCGGCATCAACACCTGCAGCGCGCTGCCGGTCAAGCCCAACGGCGAGGGCGGCACCAGCATGGACTTCTGGTGCGACCCGAAGTTCGACAAGCTGTACGCGAAGCAGCACTCCGAGCTGAACCAGAAGAAGCGCGAGCAGATCGTGCAGAAGATGCTGGCGATGCACTACCACGCCGCACCGTCCATCGACTTCTGGTACGCCGACAGCCTCGAGGCCTACCGGTCCGACCACGTGGCCGGCATGATCAAGATGCCCAAGAAGGGCGGCATGCTGACCGGGCAGTCCGGCTACTGGGCCGTCTGGGGCGCGCACCCGGCCTCGGCGCAGGAGATCAAGAAGGCCGAGTCGGCCAAGAACGCGAGCACCGGCACCGACAACAGCAGCGACGGCGGAGGCATGTCCGGCGGCGCGTGGGCCGGCATCATCGCCGCCGCGGTGGTGGTGCTGGGCGGTGGTGGCTTCCTCGCCAGCAAGAAGAAGAAGCCTGCCGACGAACGCGAGTGAGCAGTCCCCGCGGGCACGAGACGGTCGACCCGTCCCGTGCCCGCGGGCCTGCCCGGGCCCGCTGAGGAACGAGTAGCCATGTCCAACACCCTGATCGACTCCGACGCCGTCGACGCGGTCGAACCCCCCGACGAGGACCGGGACGCCCGAGCCGGGTCGTCCTTCGGTCGGTTTGCCGCCCGGAAGGTCGGTGGCGCGGCCGTCAGCATGGTCATGGTGGTCGTGCTCGGCTTCTTCGCCTTCCGGATCCTGCCCGGCGACCCGGTGCGCACGATGACGCGTGGTCGGGTCATGTCGGCCGAGCAGCTGGCGGCGATGAAGCACCAGCTGGGTCTCGACAAGTCCCTCATGGCGCAGTTCTGGATCTACCTGAAGGACCTGCCGCAGGGGAAGCTCGGCACCTCATACGTCTACAAGCGCCCGGTGTCCGACCTGATCATGGACCACCTCGGTCCCACCCTCCTGCTCACCAGCATCGCTGCCTTCGTCGCGATCGTCCTCGGCCTGTGGGTCGGGCAGAAGGTCGCCTGGGTGCGCGGCGGCTGGTTCGACCGCATGCACACCGCGACCGCCCTGATCCTCTGGTCGGTGCCGACCTTCTGGCTCGGCCTGATCCTGCTGCTGGTCTTCGCCGGCTGGCTGCAGATCCTGCCGCCGGGCGGCTACGACAGCGGTGACGGCTCCACCGGGTTCGCGCACGTGCTCGACGTGGCCCAGCACCTCATCCTCCCGGTGATCACCATGGTGGCGGTCACCTACGCGCAGTACCTGCTGGTGATGCGGGCCTCGCTGATCGAGGAGATGGACGCGCCCTATCTGGTCACCGCGCGTGCCAAGGGCCTGCGCGAGGACCTCGTCCGCCGCCGGCACGCGGTGCCCAACGCGCTCCTGCCGACCGTGACCCTGGTCTTCCTGCACCTCGGCGGCCTCATCGCCGGCGCGGTCACGACCGAGACGGTCTTCTCCTGGCCGGGACTCGGCTGGCTGACCTACTCCGCCCTCGACGGGCCCGACCTGCCGCTGTTGCAGGGCACCTTCGTCGTCTTCTCCTTCCTGGTGATCCTGATGAACCTGATTGCCGACCTGATCTACCGCTTCCTCGACCCCCGGGTGCGTGCCCTGTGAGCGCCGCCGAGCGGACAGCCGAGCAGAACGGGACCCCGCGCAACGTCGCCGCTGCCCGCCGCCGCGCGCGGATGGCGGAGGTCTGGCGCGAGTTCCGGCGCAGCCGCAGTGGACTCGCCGGGTTGATCACCCTTGTCGTGGTGGTGATCCTGGCGCTCCTCGCCCCGGTGATCGCCCCCGACCGGCTGCTCGACGTCACCCAGCTGCTGGACAACCCGATCAACCACCCGCCGACCTGGGAGTTCCCGCTCGGCACCGACCCGTCCGGCCGGTCCGTGCTGGTCGTCCTGCTCTGGGGCGCTCGCGTGTCGCTCCTGGTCGGCGTGGTCGCCACCGTCATCTCGATGGTCATCGGCACGACGGTCGGTATGGCGGCCGGTCACTTCGGTGGGTGGACCGGCGCCGCCCTGATGCGCTTGATCGACTTCTTCCTGGTGCTGCCGTCGCTGGTCCTGGCCATCGTGCTGGCGAGCGTCCTGTCCCGCAGCGTGTGGACCGTCATCCTCGCCATCGGCATCACCTCCTGGGCCGGCACCGCCCGGGTGGTCCGCTCGCAGACCCTGACGATCGACGCCCGGCCCTACATCGAGCGGGCCTGGGCGCTCGGGGCGGGTCACGGGCACGTCATCCGCAAGCACGTGCTCCCGGCGGTGATGCCGCTCGTCATGGCCAACACCACGTTGACCGTCGGCTCGGCGATCATCGCCGAGGCCACCCTGTCCTTCCTCGGCCTGGGCGACACGAGCAAGCAGTCGTGGGGGACGATGCTCAAGCTGGCGCTCGACTCCGGTGCCGCGACCGGCGGGTTCTGGTGGTTCATCCTGCCTCCGGGCATCGCGATCGTGATCGTGGTGCTGGCGTTCACCCTCGTGGGCCGCGCCTTCGAGGCCGTCGTCAATCCGAGCCTGCGGGAGCGCTGATGCCTGAGCTGATCCTGGACGACGTCTCCATCACCTATGCCGCACGGGTCGACACCTCGCGCGGCGACGTGCCCGCCGTGCGCGGGGTGAGCCTGACCCTGCCCCAGGGCGGCACCCTCGGCCTCGCCGGCGAGTCCGGCTCCGGCAAGTCCACCTTGGCGATGTCCATCCTGCGGCTGCTGCCCAAGACCGCCCGGGTGGAGGGCACGGTGCAGCTCGACGGCGAGGACGTGCTCGGCATGTCCTGGGGACGGCTGCGCGCGGTCCGGTGGAGCGAGGCGTCCGTCGTCTTCCAGGGGGCGATGCACTCGCTCAACCCGGTCCGCCGCATCGGTGCGCAGATCGAGGAGGCGCTCGAGCTGCACGTCAAGGACGACTACCGCACCGAGAAGGGCCGCAAGGAGCGGATGCGGCGGCTCCTGCACGACGTGGACCTGCCCGCGGAGAAGGCGGCCTCCTTCCCGCACGAGCTGTCCGGCGGTCAGCGGCAGCGGGCGATGATCGCGATGGCCCTGGCCTGCGACCCCGAGCTGATCATCGCCGACGAGCCCACCACGGCCCTCGACGTCGTGGTGCAGGCCCAGGTGCTCGAACTCCTCTCCGGACTCGTGCGCGAACGCGGTCTGTCCCTGGTCTTCATCAGCCACGACCTGTCGGTGCTGCGCACGGTGTGTGAGCGGATCGCGGTGATGCGCGACGGCGTGGTGCTCGAGGAGGGGCCGAGCGAGCAGATCGCGACCTCCCCGAGCCACCCCTACACCGCGGCGCTGGCGGCCGCCTTCCCCCGCATCGGCGACCCTGCCTCCCGCATGCACCCCGTCTCACGGCGCGACTTCGCCGGTGCCGAGACGGCCGAACAGGCGCGGGAGCGCGGCGAATCCGCCCCGAGTCCCGAGTCGGACGGCCACGTCGCGACGGTCCCGACCGCCGCGTCGGGCGCCCGGGAGGATGCCGACGGTGACGGCTCCAAGCCCAAGGCGAGCGATCGGCATACCGAGCCGGGGGAGGTGCTGCTCGAGGCGCGCGGGCTGTCGGTCTCGTTCCGCACCAAGCACGGCATGGTCAAGGCGGTCGACGACGTCTCGCTGGAGTGCCGCCGCGGCGAGATCACCGCCCTGGTGGGGCAGTCCGGCTCCGGCAAGACGACGTTGGCGCGGGCGCTGCTGCGGCTGCAGGACCCGACCCGGGGCGACGTCTACTACGCGGGTGAGGTGCTGCCGAGCAAGGCGTCCGCGCTGAAGGAGTTCCGGCGCAAGGTCCAGTTGGTGCTGCAGGACCCGGCCAGCGCGCTCAACCCGAAGCACTCGGTCTACGAGTCGGTCGCCGAGGGACTGCGCATCCACGGGATGGACGCTCGGGAGCGGGAATTGGTGTCGGCGGCACTGGCCAAGGCCGAGCTCTCACCGCCGGAGGACTTCTTCTCGGCGATCCCGGCCGAGCTGTCCGGTGGGCAGCAGCAGCGGGTGGTGATCGCCGGGGCGCTCGCGCTCGAGCCCGAGTTCCTCGTGGCCGACGAGCCGGTGGCGTCGCTGGACGCGTCCGTGCGCGGGGAGATCCTGGCGCTGCTGCTGCAGCTGCGCCGCACCCTGGGCCTGGGCGCCCTGGTCATCACCCACGACCTCGGGCTGGCCTGGAACATCGCCGACCGGGTGATGGTGATGTATGAGGGCAAGATCGTCGAGTCGGGAACGGTCGAGGACGTGCTGCTCCACCCGCAGCACGACTACACCAAGACGCTGCTGGCCGCCGTGCCGCTGACCGCCGCGGTGCCGGTGGACTCGGCCCTCGCGGCGCCCGCGGAACAGGCCTGATCCGGTCGTTTTTCCCTCCGTCGGGCGGAAAATTCAGTAGTCACTACTGAGGTGTCCCCGTGGCGGCCCCGCTAGCGTGCTCGGCACCCACTGCCCATGCTGCCCAGGAGGCCTCCATGCCCGCGCGCCCTGCCGCCGTCGACCTCGGGAGCGCTGCGGCGCGGAGCGGTCGGGGCACCGGACGACGCCTGTGCTGCGCGCTCGGCGTCCTGCTCCTCGTGCTGCTCGGGCTCGTGGTCCCCGTCGGCGGTGGCGTGGCCCACGCCGCCG
>CAYRLV010000066.1:0-1623 GCA_964425155.1 uncultured Ornithinicoccus sp.
CACTCGAGGTGGGCTTCCTCGTCGGGGCGGTCGTGTCGTCGACGGACGCCGCGGCCGTGTTCTCCGTGCTGCGCCGGGTGCCCCTCCCACCCAGGCTCACCGGGGTGCTGGAGGCCGAGTCGGGGTTCAACGACGCACCGGTCGTGCTGCTCGTCGTCGTCCTGGCGCACCAGGCGATCCCCGGCGCTGCGCACGAACCCTGGTGGCAGCTGGTGCTGATCGCCGCCGGCGAGCTGGCCGGTGGTGCGGCCGTGGGCCTCGCGATCGGGTTCCTCGGCGGCGCGGTGATGCGCCGCGCGGCCTCCACGTCGTCCGGCCTGTTCTCGATCGGGATCCTGTCGTTGACCGTGCTCGCCTATGCGGCGGCCGACCAACTGCACTCGAGCGGCTTCCTCGCCACCTACGTCTCGGCCCTGGTCCTGGGCAACGTCGCGCTACCGCACCGGCCGGCGATCCGGGCCTTCGCCCAGGCGATGGGCTGGCTGGCCCAGATCGGTCTGTTCGTGCTGCTGGGCCTGGAGGCCACCCCGACCCGGCTGGTCGACCAGATCTGGCCGGCCATCGTCATCGGGCTGGTGCTGCTGCTGGTCGCGCGGCCGGCCTCGGTCCTGGTCTCGATGATCCCGTTCCCGATGCCGCTGCGGGAGCAGCTGTTCCTCTCCTGGGCCGGGCTGCGGGGGGCGGTGCCCGTCGTGCTGGCGACGGTCCCGCTCACGGTGGGCACTCCGCATACCGAGTGGATGTTCGACCTGGTGTTCAACCTGGTCATCATCTTCACCATCGTCCAGGGGCCGACGCTGCCCTGGGTCGCGAACCGGCTCGGCATCGTCGGGCCGCACCGCACGGTCGACGTGGAGCTCGAGGCGATGCCGCTGGAGGAGCTGGACGCGGACGTGCTGCAGGTGCAGATCGGGGAGAACTCGCGGCTGCACGGGGTCGAGGTGTTCGAGCTGCGGCTGCCGATCGGGGCGAACGTCACGTTGATCGTGCGCGGCGACGAGGCGTTCGTGCCCGACCCCCGGACGTCGCTGCGGCGGGGCGACTCGCTGCTCATCGTCACCACCGCGTCGGCCCGCGCCCGCGCCGAGCAGCGGTTGCGCGCGGTCAGCGAGGGTGGCCGGCTGGCCGGCTGGAACGAGTGACCGGCCGCTCCGTGCCCGCGGCGCGCACGGTGCGCCGCACGGGAGGTGGCGCGCGTCCCGACGGGTGCCGCGACGGGAGTACACTGGCACTCGACCCGCGAGAGTGCCAGAATCATCACGGACCACGACGAGGGGGCCACCCAGGTCGTGTCCGCTGGCCAGAGCGCAGATGGAGGAGCCCGTGCCCACGTACGACTATGCCTGCACCGAGTGTGACCACCGGTTCGAGATCGTCCAGGCGTTCACCGACGACTCGCTGACCGAGTGCCCGGCGTGCCACGGGCGGCTGCGCAAGGTCTTCGGTGCCGTCGGCGTCGTCTTCAAGGGCTCCGGGTTCTACCGCAACGACTCGCGGTCGAGCTCCCACGGCTCCAGTGGCGCGAACGGCTCCGGCAGCAAGGCCGCGAGCGAGTCGTCCAGCAGCAACGGCGGCTCGAGCGGCAAGGACGGGGCGGCCAAGGAGAGCTCGTCGTCCGGCTCC
>CAYRLV010000066.1:1723-13618 GCA_964425155.1 uncultured Ornithinicoccus sp.
CTCGTCCAGCAGCACGACGAAGAGCACGGCGGGCAGTTCCGCCGCCTGAGCGCGGCCGACGCTGCCGGGCGCCGAGGACCCTCAGCGGCCGTATGCGGCCCGCTCACCGACGCTGCGCCCCCCGGCGGGAGGGCGCTGCACCCCGCCGACCGGAGGGCCGGTCGCCTTCCACAGCCTCCGCCGAGGTTGCCGATCTGTCCACACCCTGCGCTGCGGTGCGCCGCACCCCTGGGCGGCTGGCTAACCTCGCTCCATGAGCCACCACGACCACGACCAGCCCGGCCCTGGCCCGGCGACCCGGCCACCAGGGCGCGGCCCGGCGGGTCCCGAGCGTGCCGAGATCGGCGTGATCGGGGGTTCCGGCTTCTACGAGTTCCTCACCGACGCCCGGCCGGTGCCGGTGTCCACACCGTTCGGGCCACCGAGCGACGACGTGGTGGTCGGGGAGGTCGAGGGGCGCCGGATCGCGTTCCTGGCCCGGCACGGCCAGGGCCACCGCTTCCCGCCGCACCGGGTCAACTACCGCGCCAACCTCTGGGCGCTGCGCTCGGTCGGGGTGCGCCAGGTGCTCGCGCCGTGCGCGGTGGGCTCGCTGCGGCCCGAGCTCGTCCCGGGCACCGTCGTGGTGCCCGACCAGGTGGTCGACCGCACGTTCGGCCGCCCGCACACGGTCTATGACGCCGAGGGACCCGTGGTGCACGTCGGCTTCGCCGATCCCTACTGCCCGCGGGGCCGGGCCGCGGTGCTCGGGGCGTCCCGGGAGCCGAGCGAGTCCCGGGGGTCCGGGGAGGTCGCGCCGACCGTGGTGGACGGCGGCACCCTCGTGGTGGTCAACGGGCCGCGGTTCTCCTCCCGCGCCGAGTCGCAGTGGCACCAGCAGGCCGGCTGGTCCGTGGTCGGCATGACCGGTATGCCGGAAGCGGCCATCGCTCGCGAGCTGGCCCTCTGCTTCACCACCCTCGCGCTCGTCACCGACCACGACGCCGGGGTCCCCGGCGGTGAGGCGGTCACGCACGACGAGGTGATGCGGGTCTTCGCCCGCAACGTCGAGGGGTTGAAGGACTTGTTGCGGCGGGTGATCCCGCAGCTGCCGCCGTGGGCGCCGGACGCGACTGCCGACTGCGCGTGCCGCCGGGCACTCGACGGGATCACCCTCCCGTTCGCCCTGCCGGAGTGACCCGGTCATGTCACCGATGGGGGGACGGGGCATCGAGGATCCGGGCGCTCGGCGGGCCGGACGGCTGAGTCGGTGGCGGTCGGGGTCGAGGTGGCGGTCGGGCGGGCGACGGGCCGCGTGGCGGCGGGCCCGGATCCGGCGACTGGTGTCGGCCCTGCTGGTCGCGGTGGCGGCGTGGCTGGTGACCGGGGCGGTGCTGCCGGACCCGCCCGACCCCGGAGTGCCCGTGGTGATCGCCGCGGACGACCTGCCCGCGGGCCACGTCCTGTCGGCGGACGACCTCCGGGTCGATCGTTGGCCGCGGGACATCCGGCCACCGGGCGCCGTGCGCCGCGTCGACCACGCCGTGGGCCGGACGCTCGCCGGGCCGCTCGGTGCCGGGGAGCCCGTGACACCGGCTCGCACGCACGACTCGGCCCTGCTGCGCGGGCTGCCGAAGGACCGGGTGCTGGCCTACCTGCCGGCCGACGGTGGCCTCGGCCAGGTGCTCCAGCCCGGCGACCACGTCGACGCGGTCTCGACCGCCGATGGCAGCACCGTCGCCGCCGACCTGCTCGTGGTCCGTTCCGGCGTGTTCGGCAGCGGCGACCCGAAGGGGTCCGGCACGATCGCACCGCCGGCCAGCGAGGGCGCACGGGGCGTGCTCGTGGCGACCACCCCGCATACTGCTGCGCGACTCGCCGAGGCACGTGGCACCGAAACCCCCGGAGTCGGTGTCATGCTGACCCTGCACCGTCCCGAGTGAGGGTGTGCGTCGTCACGTGGCGCGGATTTGCGGGGCTCGGGAGCGTTTCGGTTACAGTGACCGACGCTTTTTCCGTCTATCAGCAAAGGACACCCCATGAAGGGTTTCAAAGACTTCCTGATGCGCGGCAACCTCGTCGAGCTTGCCGTGGCGTTCGTCATGGCGACCGCGTTCGCTGCCGTCGTCGAGGCCTTCGTGCAGATCATCCTCGACATCATCGGCAAGGCCGGGGGAACCCCCAACTTCTCCAGCTACAACCCCGGCGGCATCTCCGTCGGCGTGTTCCTGACCGCCCTGATCGCCTTCATCATCCTGGCCGCGGTCGTCTACTTCTTCGTGGTCAAGCCCTACGAGGTGGCGCGCGCCCGGTACATGCAGGAGCCGGACGCCGAGCCGACCGAGGTGGAGCTGCTCACCGAGATCCGCGACGCGCTGCAGGCACGCAACTGAGCTGACCGGATCCGGCCACGCCCGGCCCGAGGAGGCTCGTCCGCCCCGGGCCGGTGACACCGAGCCCGACGGTGGGGTGGGAGCACTGGCTCCCACCCCACCGTCATGTCCGGGCCACCCGCTCGATGGTCAGGACCAGTGGGGCGGGCGCTGGTCGCGCAGCCAGCGGTCCTCCGCGGACTCGTCGCGGCGCTCGCCCCACCCCTCGTCGGTGTCGTCGGAGGTCGGCGATCGCTGCGGGGACGGTTCGCCGCCCTGCGCCGGCCGGGTCGCCCGGCGGTGCCGACGACGCCGCGTGCCGGGTGTCGGCTCCGGCTCGTCCGGTGACGCCTCGGACTCCGCGGAGCTCGCGCCCGAGCCGGCAGCGGGTGCTCCGGGGGCCGGGGGCGGGTGACCCTCCCGAGTCTCGCTGCCGGTGGCATCGTCGCGGGTCGGACCCGACGGTGTCCCCGAGGCGGGTGGTGTCACGAGGTCCCCGCGGACGGGCGCGGGTCCGTCCGGTCCCGCGAGGCCGCCCACACCTCACCGGTCACCATCGCCACGACCCG
Source organism: uncultured Ornithinicoccus sp. (assembly GCA_964425155.1). Classification (GTDB taxonomy): domain Bacteria; phylum Actinomycetota; class Actinomycetes; order Actinomycetales; family Dermatophilaceae; genus Segeticoccus. Next base: position 4,644 of record CAYRLV010000066.1, read on the forward strand.
GGCCGGGTCGCGGAAGACGTCCGTCGTCCAGACCCGCACGTGGTGCCAGCCGAACCGTTCCAGCTGCTCCGGACCGATCCGCTCCCGCATCCGGGTGCTGCGGATCGCGTTCCGCTCCCGGCCGTCCGTCTCGATCGCGACGAGGAGCCTCCCGCGCGCCGAGGGGTCCTCGATGGCCAGGTCGATCGGGGAGCCGCCACGGCTGCCGAACGAGACGTGGACGACGAAGCCTTCATCGCGCAGACGAGCGGCCAGGTCGACGACGACGGGGTGCTTGTCGGCGTCCTCGGATTCCTCGACTCGGGTGGTGGTGGGCACCGGCGTCGCGCCGTGCCTCAGGAAGTCCGACGTGTGATCCGTGGTGTCGGGTCCGTCCTCGCCCTCCGTGTCCGCGGGCAGGAGACCAGCGGGCAGGACGACGGTGAGACGCCGTTGCGGGAGGGTCGCGGCCAACGCGGCCCGTGACCTGTCGAGCGAGCCCGCGCGGTCGAGGAGCAGGACCACCGCGTCACGTGTGTCCCCCTGCGCCCGCTCGAGCGGTTTGACGAAGGCCCGCTGGGCCCGGCCGGGGCGGAACGCCTCGGCCACGGCCGCCGGCACGCCGCCCTCGAGCTGTCGGGCCAGGGCGACCTCGACCGACCGCGCCGACTCGGAGCTCGTCGTGACCAGACCGACGGTTTCCGTGGGGTGCTCCCGCACCTGGTCCAGCAGCGCACGGGCAGCCGCCTGGACGAGTGCGTCGCCGCCGTTCCCGGGCGGTGTCGTGCCGGAAGGCTCGGCCGGCGTCGCGCCCGTCGGCCCGTCGTCGGAGCCGCCGACCGCGCGGGTGCGGATGCCGTGGTTGCCGAGGGCGGAAGGAAACGCGACGAATTCGTCGTCGTACAGCCTCCTGGCGAACTCGACGAGGCCCGCGATGCCGGGAGCGTAGCGGTGGCCCAGCGTCACCACGGGCAGGACGTCGGCGGCGGCCCGCACCGCCGACTCCGGTGCTGCCTCACTGTCGGCGCGGACAGCGCTGTCGGGACTGTCGGTGGCCACGGTCACGAAGGGCGGGGCGGCGACCTCCCTGCGGTCACCCACCACGACCAGCTGGGTACCGCGGGCCAGCGCGGAGAGCAGGTGGGAGGTGGGCACCTGGCCGGTCCCGTCGACGACCACGACGTCGAACCACCTCCCCGGCGGCAGCAGCGAGGCGACCATGAGTGGACTCATCGCCCAGCACGGCCGCACCGCCGTGAGGACGTCGGACGCGTCCGCCCACAGGTCACGCAGCCCGCGGGCTCGGCGCGTCTCCTCCGCCAGGGCTTCGACCTGGTCGGTATGCCGATCGGTCGCCTCCCGCAGCCGCTCGCCCACTCCTGCCCGCACCCGGGCGGCCGTGCTCTCGAGATGGCCGCGGTCGGCCACCGCGTAGTCGGCGGCCAGGCTGCGCAGACGGTCGCCGTCGTGCTCGCCATACCTCGGGTCCTGGGCGGCGACGTGCGCGAGGACCGAGGCCCACCACACGAATTCGAGTTCGTCCGGAACCTGGGTGGCGGGGACCTTGCGCTCGGCGAGGTCGTCCACGACGTCACCGAGTCCGGCCTCGCGGGCCTCGTCCAGGATCGCCAGCACCCGCGGCACGACCTCCAGCCGTTCCGCCGTGTCGGCCAGCACGCGCAGACGGTCTCGGAGCCGGTCGAGCGGCAGGTCGACCAGGTCGTTGCCCGCGGCGGTGCTCTCCAGCCGGGCGCCCAGCCAGTCGATGTCGGTGCGGATGGCAGCGAAGGTCTCTCGTGCCTGCTCGACATCGGCCGGGGCATCGGGGCGCGACCCGCTGCCGGCCAGCTCTCGCCACTGGTCCCGCTCGGCCAGGGCCTGCACCAGCTCCGCGTGCAGATCCGCGGGTGGCGAGCCCGGGCGCAACAGTGCCCGCGCCTGGCGGGTGAGGCGCGCACGGGCCAGGACGCCCAGGTCGGGGCTGCCGGGCGGCGCCTGGCCACGTCTGGCCGTGGCCGCCACCAGCTCGGTCAACGGTGCCTCGAAGACCTCCAGCCGGAACACCTCGAGGGTGTCACGCACCTGCTCCATCAGCCGGAGCCGTTCGTGCCACTCCGTGATCGTCGCGGGCGAGGGGATCCCGGCCTCGGCCATCAGCGCGTCCACCTGGTCACGGGCGGCCGCGAGCTCACCACCGCTGAGTCGCGTGGTGATGTCCAGCGCACGGCTGGCTTCGTCGTCCGACGCGAGTCTGGAGGCATACCAAGGGTCCTCACCGTCTCCTGCCCAAGCGCCGAGTTCGGCGGCCTCGGAGAGACGCTCGCCCAGCTCGGCCACGCGGTCGCGGGTCAACCGCTCCAGAGCAGGACCCGTCACGCGCACGCGAGAGGCCGGAGGCTCGGCTCCACGGGCGAAGGTGGCGAGGGCCACCTGGGCGTCGAAGGCACTGACGTGCCACGGATCGCGGACATCGTGCAGGCAGGACTGGTGGCCCACGAGCTCGGAGCGGAGCTCGACCAACCGGTCGCAGTCGTCGTCGAGCACCCCCTCGGTCGGAGGAGGCGCCTCGACCTCGCGCGCCAGCGCGCCCAGCACGCGACGCCACGCCGGAGCACTGCCGGGGTCGGCCACCAGCAGGTCGCCGAGTCCGGCGCGGTCCAGCCGACGGCGCACCGCGTCGATCGCCGCGCGCTTCTCCGCGACGAACAGGACTCGCTTCCCCTCCCCGGCCAACGCGGCGATCGTCGCGGCGATCGTCTGGCTCCGCCCGGTGCCGGAGGCCCCCTCGACCACCAGACTCGCCCCGGCGCGCACCGCCTCGACGGCCGACTGCTGTGCCGGGTCCAGGTCGAGGACCGCCAGCTCCTCTCGCGGATCGGGGTCGTCCGGCCGGTCGCTGACCGACCCGGCCAGAGCGCCCCTGGCGTCGGAGTCGCCCGCGAGGGCAGCCACCACCTCATGGTCGACCAGATCGTCACCGAGCTCCCCCAGATCGGCCACCATGGGGAGTTTGTCGTGGCTGAAGGTGCCCACCACCAGGCGCGGGCTGATCCGGAACCCGGGGACCCTCCGGCACAGCCGGGACAACTCCGCATAGACCGGGTGCGGATCGAACCCCTTGCGCACCAGTGACCGGTCGGCCAGGTCGGCGGTGTCCAGTGACAGTCCCTGCTCGGATCGCAGGTAGTGCGCCAGCACCGGGTTGAACTCGACGTCCGCCCCGAGGTCGACGTCGAAGTCCAGCTCGGCGGGGCTGGTCGGTCGGAGGGCGCAGCTGCGCAGGAGCACCGGCGCCGCCGGGGGGCGGGGCGAGCGCGGAACGTCCCAGGTCGCCATCCCGACCGCGATGTAGCCGGTGGACAGCCCGTGCTCCTCCCACAGCTCGACCATCTTGTGCCGGATCCGGCGGACGCGCTGACGCGCGTCCTGCAAGGCGACCGGTTCGCGCACCAGGTCGGACAGCCGGGTGGGGCGGCCGGCGAGGAGCATCGCGACACCGCCCGGGTGGGCCGTGGTCAGGTCGAGGGTGCCCTCCGGCCGGTCGCGGTGCCAGAGCAGCGTGTTGGCTCCGCCGACGGCGGCGAGCTCGCGCCGCCACACGTCCACCGCGCTGGAGACGCGCTCCGAGCGGGACGGCGACTGATCCGGCTCCGGCGCGGGTGCCGCTTCGGCCGCCCCGCCGGACGCGTCGGACTCGTCGGGCATCGTGCTCACCCCCGCAGGCTAACGAACGAGGCGGACCGCAGAGCGCGCAGTGCGCGGTCACTCCGGAGAACCCCCGAACCCCCTCGATGGACGAGCAGGGACGTGGCCCTCAGCGGACGACGCGCGGCAGCCGCACCACCGCCGTCAGCACACCGAGCAGACCGGCCAGCACCCCGCCGAAGACACACAGCCAGGTGAAACCCCACGACCCGACCACGACGCCGGACAGCGCGCCGCCGCCCGCGGCCGCCAGCCCCATGACCAGGTCGGCAGCCCCCTGGGCCGCCGGACGGTCGGCCAACGGGAGGGCCTCGACGACCAGCGTCGACCCGGCAACCATGGTGCAGGACCAGCCCAACCCCAGCAGGAACAGGCCGACGGCCAGACCGCCCGACCAGCCCTCCGGCGCCCGGCCGGCCAGCAGCACCGCCACCAGGAAGACCACGACACCGCCGAGGATCACGGTCCGGCCGCCGAGTCGGTCGACCAGCCACCCGGTGGCCGGCGAGAAGGCGTACATCCCGAGCACGTGGATGCTGATGACGAGTCCGACCAGACGCAAGGTGGCGCCGCCGTGGTCCATGTGCAACGGCGTCATCACCATCACCGCCACCATGACCGTGTGGCCCACCGCCACGGCGACGACGCCGAGCAGGGCCGTGGGGTGCCTCCCGATCGCGGACAGGCCACGGCGCAACGAGCCGTGCGCCCGCACGGCACCGTCGGCGGGAGCGGCCGTGCTCCGGGCCAGGAGCAACGGGTCCGGACGCAGCAACGCCCACAGCAGCAGTCCGCCGAGGACGAAGCCGACCATGCTGAAGACGAACGGCCCCACCAGCTCGGGGATCCCGAGCGACCGCGCCACCCGGCCGGCCGGACCGATCAGGTTGGGGCCGACGACGGCACCCACCGTGGTCGCCCACACCACCAGGCTGAGGGCCGTGCCCCGGCGACCCGGCTGCGCGAGGTCGGTCGCCGCATACCGGGCCTGGCTGTTGGAGGCCGTCGCGGCACCGAACAGCGTCGTCGCGCAGAGCAGCAGGAGGAACGACTGCTGGATCCCGGCCACCACCGCGAGCGCGGCCCCCACCGTGCCGGTCACGTAGCCGGCCACGAGTCCGGCGCGCCGGCCGCGAGCGGCCATCAGCCTGGCCATGGGCACGGTCAGCACCGCGGCACCGAGCACCTGCGCGGTGTTGGCGAGGCCGGCCAGGTCGGCCGACCCGAGCACGTCCTCCGCCAGGATGCTGCCGACCGCGATGCCACTCGAGACGCCGACCCCGCCGAGCATCTGGCTCCCGACGAGGGTGCGCACGGTGCGCCGCTGCACCCGCGGCACGTCCGGTGCCTGCCGGGTCGAGCCAGCCGCAGCCGTCTCCAGGTCGAGTTTGCGCACCCGACAACCGTAGACGGCGGTGCGTGGAAAGGCCCGCCGGTTTCGACCCGCTCTATGCTGTGGCGCGGGAGGGATGACCATGGGGAGAGCGCGCACGGGGATCGCGGGGGCAGCCATCGCGCTGCTCGGGTTGGCCGGCTGCGGGTCTCCTGAGGGACAGCCGGCGGCAACGGTGACCGCGACCTCCCAGACCTGTGACGCCGGAGCGCCGTGCACCACGTCCGGTCACCTGCGCTGGACCTACGCCCTGCCCGGCCCCTACCGCCTGGACAACGACCTCGGGCCGTGGCTCGAACCGGTCTCCCTCGGCACCGGCGGGGACGGGTTCGCGGTCACTCGGGACGGCAACCACGTCCTCCTGCTGGCTTCCGACACCATCACGGCGCTCGACGCGTCCACGGGGCAGCGACTCTGGCAGCGCACGTTGCACGGTGACCTCAGATCTCCTGCCTGGTATGGCGACCGGCTGGTCGTCGAGTCGATCGCACCGGGTGGGAAGCGCACCTGGCTGTCCGTCGACCCGAGCCGGCCCGACACCCCGTTGGTGACCTTCCACGTCGAAGGCAGGCCCTTGGCCGTCGACTACGGCAGCGACGCCCCCCGTTACGCGGCGGACAAGCCCTTGGTCTACCTCACGCCCGCCTACGGGGAGGAGGCGCCGGACGTGGTCACGCGGATCGACCCGGTCACCGGGAAACCGCTGTGGCGCCACGAGATCAAGCCCTACCGCGGCCACGCACTGACCGACGGGATCCTGTACCTGGACGACACCACCTGGCGCACCGATCCCGCCGCGAAGGCCGCCGGGCGACGACTGCGCGCCCAGGCGAAGCAGGCGGGCGACACCAGCCCGCCGCCCGCCGGAGGCGCCCGGCAGGCCCGCGCGGTGCAGCGGATCGACCTGCGCAGCGGCAAGCTCCTCGACGACCGGGCGCTGCCACGCCCCCTGTGGCGCAACCTCGGTCTCGACCGGGTCACGGACGGCGGGGTGGCGGTCTTCTCCGACTACTCGACCGACGACAACGACGACACGATCGCCGTGGACCTGCGGCGTGGGACCCAGGTCGCGACCCCGCCGGAGAAGAACGCGGAGTCCGGGCGTCGGGCGCAGGTCACGACGGTCCGGGTCGGTCAGAGCCACGGTGAGCGGATCGTCGCGAAGGACGCGCAGGGTCACACGCGCTGGCGGGGCCCGACCCGACTCGGCTTCCGCCTGCCGACGCTGCTGCCCACCGATCCGCGCATCGTCGTGGCCGCATCGTGCCTGCCGGACGGTCTGCGCCGCACCACCCTGACCGAACGGTTCGACGGCGTGATCTGCACCGCTCCGGTGCTCGAGGCCTACACGTGGTGAGCTGCGCGACTCGCGCCCCGGCCGTGCGACTCAGGCCGCCCCACAACGCGGCCGGTCACACTGCAGCACCCGCATCGGCCCGTCATCGCCGAAGTACTGGTTGTGCACGTCGCGGTCGACCCAACTGACCATCGGGTGGTCCTGTGCGTCGACGGCGAGCCCCAGGGCCCCCGGTCCCTTCGCCCAGGTGACGAGCGGCAGGTCGGTGCGCCGCGAGCAGTCCTTGGTGTCACACGACACGAGCACCAGGCGGTGCCGGGTCAGGTCGTACGTCGCCACCAGGGGGCGCCCCGTCCGGTCGAGGGCGAGGGCCGGCGCCGCCTGGGCCCAGCCCCGCTCGCCGACGGGGTGCCTCGTCGACCGGCTGCAGGACCGATCGGCGCACACCAGCACGGTCGGCCGCCCCGTCAGCGCGTCCTTGAAGGCGAGCACCGGACGGCCGTCGGACCGCACGCGCACCTGCGCGCCCTGTCGGTACTGGTCGGTCAGCTCGGAGTCGCCACGTGCCGGGGGCACCACCGTGCGGGCGGTGTGCGACGTGCAGCCGGGGTCCGAGCAGACGACCAGGCGCACCGCTCCGCTCTCCGGATCCGCGACCGCAACCACCGGCGTGCCGTCGGCCCCCAGGGCCAACGTCAAGGAGCGCACGTTGCCCCAGTCGGACGTCACCTGCCACGGCACCGTGCCGAGGTCCACCGTGCGCGCGGAGCCGCAGGTCGCGTCCTGGCAGAGCACCAGCCGGAGCCTGCTGCGGTCCTCGACATCCGTCCGCCAGCCGGTGGTGGCGATGACCGGGCCCTGTCGGCGGAGCGCGAGCACGCTGCGCAGGCGTTTGAGGTCCAGGTAGGGCTGCCGCACCCGGGTCACCGCCGTCGCCCCTTCGTACCGGTCCCGCAGGTCCGCCTCGTCGCAGCGCTCCAGCGGGCACCGGAGCACCACCAGCTGCCCGGTGCGCGGGTCACGATCCGACTTCAGGTGCTCGTCCGGTTTCCACCGCCAGGAGGTGATGACCAGATCGCCGTCCGAGTCCAGCCGGGCGTCGCTGCCGGGCAGCCCGTCCATCCACAGCGACGGGCGGCAGTCGTCGGCGGCGCAGGTCCGCACGTCGAGGAATTGACCCCACGCGGCGACCACCGCCGGCCGCCCGTCCGGCAGCTGGATCGGGGTGGAGACGTAGTCCGACGACTCCTCGCTCACGAGCACCTGGCGGAAGGAGGGCACCTGAGCCGCCACCGCCCACGTCGCTCCCGTGGCCAACACCCAGGGCAGGACGGCGGCGAGCAGGGTGACGCACCACCGCGCTGGGGCACGCTTTCCGGCCCAGGCCCACTCGTCCGGTCGGCGCACTCGAGCGATCACCGGCGCGGTTCGCTCCGGGTCGGTGATCGCTGCGCGGGAGCCTCCCTCGACGTCGCGAGACCAGAAGACCGCGCTGTATGCGGAGGCCGCCAGTCCGAGGGTCAGGATCGCCGCCAGTCCGGAAACCGAGGCGTCCACGAGTGTCCGCCACCAGGTCGACAGGTGACCGGTCGCCATACCGGTCAGCCACGACACGAGACTGCCGAGCGCACCGGGCAGCACGATGACGGTCAGGAAGATGACCACGACCACCGAACCCTCGTCGCCGCGGGACAGCTGCAGGGACCGACGGAGGGACGCGAACGGCCCACGATTCTCGGCGAGGGCCGCTGGCAGGGCGAGAGCGAACGGGATCGACACGCCCAGCGCCACGAGTAGCCAGAGCACGAGCGCGAGCTGCCACGACCATCCCACCAAGATGAGCGCGACCGCGCCGACGACGAGGGCGAGGTGGAGCAGGCCGACGAGGACGCAGAGCGTGAGCACCGTCGGGCTCCGACGCACGACCTCCCCGACCACGCCGCGCGCTGTCGGAGACGTCGGCTCCTCCGCGTCCAGTGCCAGACCGGCGAGGACGGCAGCGCCGAAGCCGAATCCACTGACCAACCAGGCCACCAGGACGAGGACAGCCGCGACCACGAGGGTCCTGCCGGGCCAGGCGAGCGGGGTCGGCTGCCCGTCGACCACCACCGTCGTCACGAACTGGGGCAGCAGGGGCAGCAGCAGGGCGGTCAGCACGCCGATCGGCACGAGGAAGACCAGGGCTGAGCGCAACCGCACCAAGCGCCCGGCGAAGACGCGCGCATAGCCGCGCAGTGCTGCTCTCCACATCGATCCGGTCCCCTCCCTCACCCCGACCGTGGCGGCAACCTATCGCGTTTTGCCTTGCCGTTGCCCCTCCGCGGCGGCACCGCTCCCCCTGAAACCGCGGTGAAACCGCCGCGAAGGGTACCGCCCGCAGGCTGGCCCACATGAACGCGCAGACCACACCACCCAGCTCGCCGGCCCCGTCGGGCACGACACCAGCGGTCCAGGTCGACGGCCTGGTGAAGACCTTCGGCGACAACCGTGCCGTCGACCGCATCGACCTCACGGTCCGGCCGGGCGAGATCTTCGGCGTCCTCGGGCCCAACGGCGCCGGCAAGACCACCATGCTGCGGATGCTGGCGACCCTGCTGCCCA
>CAYRLV010000067.1:0-13590 GCA_964425155.1 uncultured Ornithinicoccus sp.
CGAGGTCGGGCGGCAGTGACGGCATCCACATCGGACCGGACATGTGCCCGGGCTCTGGCATGTGCATCGCGCAGTTCACCGGACCGGGGGCCGGGTCGGGACGAGGGCGCGCATCACTGTTCAGAATGCCACTGCCACCTGAGCGCCCTCACCGGACCCGGGGCACGCTGCTGCGCCGATCGGCGCGGTTGGGAGGTCGCAACCCGTTCGTGACCTGCGCCTGACAACCTATCCGGGCGCCCAGCGCGTAGGCAGAGCAGTGGCCACGGACGAGGGAGAGCGATGGGCCGGGACCGGGCGCCTGACGGCTTCACCGACTTCGTCGTGGCCAGGGGTCCGGCGCTGCACCGCACGGCATACCTGCTGACCCGCAACCACGCGAGCGCTGAGGACCTGGTGCAGACCGCACTCGCCAAGGCCTGGCGGGCCTGGCACCGGTTGGACGCCGAGCCCGAGGCCTACGTGCGGCGCATCCTGGTCAACGAGTTCGCGTCCTCCTGGCGGCGCAAGTGGCGCGGCGAGGTGCCCAGCGAACACCTCCCCGAGCCGGGTCACGCCGTAGGCACCGGTGACCACGCGGACGCCGTGACGACCCGCCAGCTGCTCCTGGACGTGCTGGCCACGCTGCCCCCGCGACAGCGAGCAGTCGTGGTGCTGCGCTACTTCCACGACTACAGCGAGGCCATGGTCGCCCAGACCCTCGGCATCTCGGTCGGCACGGTGAAGTCACAGCACGCCAGGGCGCTCGCCGCACTACGCATCGACGACGCCTTCACCGACAACCCTCGATCCCACTCATCCCGCACGGCCGGGAAGGAGGACACCTCATGAACGCCCGGATCGATGACCTGCGTGGGGCGCTGCACGCCGAAGCCGACGACACCACCTGGCCGAGCGCGGACCACACGCTCGCGGCGGTCGAGACCAGAGTGCGTCGGCAGCGTCGACGCCGTATGGCGGGACTCGCCGCGTCCACGGCCGTCGCCCTCGCGGCGGTCGGCGCAGTGGTCGTGCTCGGCCGGCCGGACCCGAACGCGACTCCGCGACCGGCGCACTCGATCACCTCGGATCTCGCGCGGGTCCACGGCGACAAGCACTTCCCGGAGTACACCGCCGGTCTGCGACGTCTCGCTGTCCTTGAGGTGCCCTTCGCCACACCCGACACCCCCGAGCACCGCCTCTCGGTCGACCCTGCCCCAGGCGCCGACCTCTACGCCGTCGCCCGTTGCCCGCAGGACAGGGCCGGAGCCGGTCCGCAGTCCCCGGCCATGAACGAGGAGGCCAGGGTCCACGTCGGAGACGTCACCGTGCCCTGCTTCGCCCAGGACCTCTTCCGCACCATGGCTTGGCCCCAACACCTCGACGGGGCTCAGTCCGGTTTGACCGTCTGGGCCGTGGCGAACGCCGACCCGCTGAGCCAGTCCGGCAGCGGATCCACCCCCACTGTGCCGGGCGACGCGGTCGCTGAACTCGCGATCTACGAGACCGTGCCCTGGCGCGCCTACCCGTTCGACAAGTCTCGGCGCCTCAGTCAGGCGACAAAGCCGGGCGCATCCGGCGGCCCGGACGATCCGGAGCTGACACGCAGGACCGTCCGGGAGTCGGATGGCCCGGTCACCTTCACGGTCCCTCGCTCTCGTGCAGGCGTGTCACTGACGCCGTCGGCCTCCACCGCCAGTCAGCTGCGGGTCACGGTGGACGGACGGCCGCTGTTCGGCAGCCTCGAGGACGATCCTGTGTTCCCGAGCCGGATGTTCGGGCCAGAGGTCCGTGGCCAGTGGCTGGGCTGTTGGGAGGCCGAGGGTTGCACCACACCGACCTATGGACTCACCCAGCCCGACAAGGCCGCCACCCGCGAATTCACCGTGACTGCCCGGGTCCGCGGCTCGTCGGACCCGGACGCGTCGTGGACGCTGACCTTCACGAGGGATGTGTCGCAGCAGTCCGGCGGGTAGAGCACCGTCCAGCCCTTCCTGTCGGGGGGTGGATCCGGCCGCTCGCCCTCCTGCGAGACTGGCGCGGTGACGGGAGAGACGTTCTACGAGCAGGTCGGCGGGCACGAGACCTTCGTCAAGCTGGTCCACGAGTTCTACCTGGGGGTCGCCGGCGACCCCGAGCTGCGCGCCCTTTACCCGGAGGAAGACCTCGGTCCGGCCGAGGTGCGGCTGCGGATGTTCTTCGAGCAGTACTGGGGCGGCCCGACGACCTACTCCGAGCAGCGCGGCCACCCGCGGCTGCGGATGCGGCACGTCCCCTACAAGGTCACGCCGACCCAGCGGGACCGCTGGCTGAAGCACATGTACGCCGCGGTCGACACCCTCGAGCTCGCTCCGACGCACGACCTGATCCTGCGCGACTACCTCGACCGCGCCGCGCACTCCCTGGTCAACGCCCCCGACGAGTGACGGCTGCTGCTGCCACGCCCGTGCCTCCGTCTGGCACCACAAGTCCCCAGACAGGGCAGGATTCGGCCGAGCTGGCCCCATCTGGCACCACAAGTCCCCAGACGGAGCAGCCGCGGCTGATCACGTGGTCCGGCGGCCCGGGAAGTAGCGCCGCCACTCGTCGCTGAGGCGGCGAGGGAGGTCCGGGCAGGCCCGCTCCCGCAGCACCCGGTGAACCCGGTGAACCGTTTCCCCGGGTTCGACGTAGATCCCGCCCGACAGGACGACGATGATCCGCCAGCCCTCCTCGTCCAGCCACTCCCGACGCCGGACGTCCTTGGTCCATTGCCTTCTGTCGTCCGCGTGCTGCCGTCCGTCGTATTCCACAATCAGCCGCACCTGCGGATAGCACAGATCGAACCGCCACTGCCAGTTGCCCGTGTCGTCCCGCACGATGTGGTTGACCACCGGCTCCGGCAGCCCGGCCAGCACCAGCAGTAGGCGCAACCGGGTCTCCATCGGTGAGTCCACGCCGGTTCGCACCACGCAGGCAGCTCGACGCGCCAGTCGGGCGCCGCTGCCGCGCCAGCCCTCGGCTGCCTGCACCAGCTCCGTCGGTGTCGTGCGGCCGGCACGCACCACGGAGTCACCGAGCACCACCAGATCAACGAGCTCGACCTCGCTCGCCAGGTCGAGGAAGCTCTGCCGCGGACTGGACACCGCCAGCCCGCCGATCGTGACCACCTCGGCGTCGGGATTGAGCAGGTGGGCCTGCACACCCCGGCGGCGCGATCGGTGACCCGGTCCGGGCACGGAGACGTGGGTGGCCGGGTGGTCGGGCACGACGCCACCCCAGATCCGCCCCGCGGTGTGGTGACTGACCACGCTGCCGGCCGCGGACAGGGACAGGGCCGCCCGGCCGAGCAGGCGAGGGGTCACCGGCAGGTGAGCTGCGACATACGTGTCGTAGTAGAGGCGCCGATATGACGGGCCGCGCAACTCGGTCTCACTGATGCCAGCCGCGCGAGCCTGCGCGCGGGTGAACGGGACCTTCGGGTCGAACGTGGCCATGCGCGACACTCTGACGCACTCTCCCCGCACCGCGCGCCGGTTGTCCACAGCCACACGACCGGCTCCGGCGCGGCACGGCCCGAGGTGACAGCGATCCAGCGGGACTGCCCCCGTCTGGCACCACAAGTCCCCAGACGGAGCCGTATGCCGGGTGGCCGGCCCCGTCTGGCACCACAAGTCCCCAGACGGAGCCGACGTCGCGGACGGATTTCGCAGGGGGACGGCGGAGCCGCACAATGGTGTCCCGTGACTGCCGTGAACCCCTCCGACACTCGCGCACCCGCCCCCGAAGCCCCGCACGCGTCCCTGGCCGTGTGGCACCCGGCCGACCCCGACCCGGCCTGGTGGAGGCACGCGGTGATCTATCAGATCTACCCGCGCTCGTGGGCCGACTCCGACGGCGACGGGATCGGCGACCTGCCGGGCATCACCTCCCGGCTGCCCTACCTGCGCGACCTCGGCGTGGACGCGATCTGGCTGTCGCCGTTCTACGTCTCGCCGCACGCCGACGCCGGTTACGACGTCGCCGACTACCGCGACATCGACCCCGTCTTCGGCAGTCTGGCCGACGCGGACACGCTGATCGCGACCGCCCACGACCTCGGCCTGCGCGTGGTCGTCGACCTGGTGCCCAACCACTCCTCGGACGAGCACCCGTGGTTCCGGGCGGCGTTGGCCGCCGGGCCGGGGAGCCCCGAGCGGGACCGCTACGTCTTCCGGGAGGGGCTCGGCGAGGGCGGCGCGCAGCCGCCGAACAACTGGCAGAGCCAGTTCGGTGGCCCGGCCTGGACGAGGGTGGACGACGGGCAGTGGTACCTCCACCTGTTCGACCCGAAGCAGCCGGACTTCAACTGGGCCCACCCCGAGGTGCGGGCCGAGTTCGACGACGTGCTGCGCTTCTGGCTCGACCGGGGTGTCGACGGGTTCCGCGTGGACGTCGCGCACGGCCTGGTCAAGCACCCGGAGCTGCCCGACTGGGAGGAGCCCCTCCAGCTCGTCGGCACCGCCGACACCACGGGGACGCCTCCGCCGATGTGGGACCAGGAGGACGTGCACGAGATCTACCGCGAGTGGCGGCGGGTCCTCGACTCCTACAACCCCGTCGGGTCGGAGGGTCATGACCCCGCACGCGACCGGATGCTCTGCGCGGAGGCCTGGGTCGCCACACCGGAGCGCGCCGCCCGCTACGTCCGCAGCGACGAGATGCACCAGGCGTTCAACTTCATCTTCCTCGAGTGCCCGTGGCGGGCCGCCGACCTGCGCCGGACGATCGAGGCCTCGCTCGCGGCGACCGACGCGGTGGGCGCCCCGACGACCTGGGTGCTGTCCAACCACGACGTGGTGCGCCACGCCTCCCGACTGGGCCTGCCGATCGGGGGCGACCGCCCCAACGGGATCGGTGTCGGCGACCCCCAGCCCGACGCCGAGCTCGGCCTGCGCCGAGCCCGCGCGGCCACGACGCTCACACTGGCCCTGCCCGGGTCGGCCTACCTCTACCAGGGTGAGGAGCTGGGCCTGCCCGAGTCGACGACGATGCCGGACGACGCCCGGCAGGACCCGACGTGGGAGCGGTCCGGCCACCGCGAGCGCGGCCGGGACGGCTGCCGGGTGCCGATGCCCTGGGAAGGCGACGCACCGTCATACGGCTTCGGCCCGAGCGAGCGGACCTGGCTGCCGCAGCCCGACAGCTACCGCGACTACGCGGTGGATCGCCAACGGGGAGTGGAGGGTTCGACACTGAGCCTGTATGAGGCGCTGCTCGCCACCCGCCGCGAGCTGCGCCTCGGCAGTGGCTCGCTCGCCTGGCTGCCCGGCTACGGCGACGACGTGGTGGCCCTGGTCAACGGCGCGGGCGACGGCTCCCGGCCGGACGTGGCAGTCCTGGCCAACCTCGGCGACCAGCCGGTGAGCCTGCCACAGGGGTGGGAGGTGCTGGTCGCCAGTGGCCCGATGTCTCCGGGCGGCGCGCTGCCCTCCGACACGACCGTCTGGCTACGGCACGCACCCTGAGGGGACCGGCTCGGGTCGACGTGGCTCGAGCCGGCGGGCCGCCGCCGCGCGCAGTGGCACCAGCGCCACCAGCACGACGAGGCCGGCGGTCAGGATCAGCATCACCGGTCCCGCCGCGCCGAGCACGGCACCACCGACCGCCGCGCCCACCGCAACGCCGCCGTTCATCGCCGTGACCAGCACCGCACCCGCGGTGGCCCGCTGGCGCTCCGTGGCGGCTCGCAGCATCGCGCTCTGGACCAGCACGGGCAGGACGGCGATCGCCAGGCCCCACACCAGGATTGCCGCCAACGCCACGACCCGGTGGACGGCCACGAGCGACACGGCCGAGGCCGCCGCGGCCAGCACGACGACGAACGCGTGCAGCGAGCGCTCCGGCCAGCGGTCCGCGAGCGGGCCGGCCAGGGCCACCCCACCGATCCCGCCGGCACCGAAGAGCAGCAGCACCGGGCCGATCGACGACGTCGCGAACCCGCCCAGCCCGGTGAGCACCGGTGCGATGTAGGTGTAGAGCAGGAAGTGCCCGACGAGCAGGGTGGCCCCGCCGAGGGCCAGGAGCAGCACCTGCCGGAAGCCGCCGGGCTCGTCGCGGCCGGCTGTTTCCGGTTGCGGCGGAAGGGATTTCACCGCGGGAAGCACGGTCCGAAGAAGCGCGCCGGTCAGCAGGAGAGCGCCGGCGAGCCCCCAGAACGGCAGCCGCCAGTCGACCGCATTGCCCAACGTGGCCCCGAGCGGGATGCCGACGACACCCGCCACGGTGGGCCCGGCCAGCACCACCGCCGCGGCCCGCCCGACCTGCGCCTCGGGCACGATGCGCGACGCGTAGGCCATGACGATGGACCAGAACAACCCGTGGACCGCAGCCGCGGCCACCCTGGAGACGAGGACGACGGCGTAGGTCGGAGCGGTCGCGGTCAACACGTTGGCCGCGGCCAGCAGGACGATGCACCCGACGGCGAGCGACCGCTGGTCGATTCGCGAGGTCGCACGCACCAGCAGCAGGCTCGTCGCGGCGACGGTGAGCGCCCAGACGGAGACGAGCAGACCGACCCGGGAAGGCGCGACGTCGAGACCGCGAGTCATCGCCGGGAGCAGGCCGGCCGGGATCATCTCGGCGGTCACCGTGGTGAACGTGGCCAGGGCCAGCGCCAGCAGCGGCCACCACGGCAGCGGCTGCTCGGCGCGCCGGCGTGCCCGGGCGAAAAGGAGTGGGCGAGGTGTCATGCGGCCACGGTAGAGTTTGACATTGATGTGAAGGTCAACCCGAGGGAGGGTCGATGAAGATCGGCACCCTGTCGGCCCGCACCGGTGTCCCGACCCGGATGCTGCGCTACTACGAGGACCAGGGCCTCCTCGCCCCGCAGCGGTCCGGCAACGGCTACCGCGCGTACGCCGACGAGGACGTCGAACGGGTCACGACGATCCGCGACCTCATCCGGTCCGGGCTGCCCACCCGGCTCATCCGCATCGTCCTCGAGATGGAGGACCCGGTGGCCAGCGGGTGGACGTCGCAGTGCACGCGCGACTTCGCCCGGATGCTCGCCGGCGAACTCGACGCCCTGGAGTCGCGGATCGACTGCCTGACCCGCAGCCGCGACACCGTGCGCGACTACCTGTCACGCACCGAGCACGCGGCCCTGCTGGACGGCTCCCCTCGATGACCTCGGGAATGCTCGTATGGCGATGAGGTCACCCCTGCCGGTCCGCGACGGCGTGAACGCGACCCGACTCCGGCTGCCGGCCTCCGGACGGTGGCCCACCGTGCTCGCCTACGTCCAGGAACGGTTCGGGCACCTGAGTCCCGAGGACCTGCGCGGCCGGTTCGAGCGCGGTGAGGTCGTGAGCGCGTCCGGGGAGCCGGTCACCCCCACGACCCCGCTCGGCGCCGAGACGTTCATCTGGTACTACCGCGATCTGCCCGAGGAGCGCCCCATCCCGGGCGAGGTGCGCGTCCTGCACCGCGACGAGCACCTCGTGGTCGCCGACAAGCCGCACTTCCTGCCCACCACCCCCGGCGGTCGGTATGTCGTGCAGTCGGCGCTCGTGCGCCTGCGCACCGCGCTGGACCTCCCGGACCTGGTGCCGATCCACCGGCTGGACCGCGCGACCGCTGGCGTGGTGATGTTCTCGGCGCGAGCGGACACGCGCGGGGCCTACCAGCGGATGTTCGAGCGACGCGAGGTGCACAAGGAGTACCACGCGGTGGCGCCGCACCAGCCGGGGTTGCACCTGCCCGCGACGGTGCGCAGCCGGATCCTGTCCTCACGCGAGCGGATGCAGGCGTGGGAGGAGCCGGGCGAGCCGAACGCCGAGACCCGGGTCGAGCTGCTCGAGACGTTCGGCGGCCTGGGCCTCTACCGGCTGCTGCCCCACACGGGCAAGATGCACCAGCTGCGGATCCACCTGGCATCGCTGGGGATCGGGATCCTCGGAGACCGGCTCTACCCCGACCTGCTACCCGAAGCCCCGGACGACCACAGCCGGCCGCTCCAGCTGCTGGCCAGCCGGATCACGTTCACTGACCCCCTGACCGGCTCCACCCGCAGGTTCACCACCGCCCGCACTCTCGCTCGTTGCGAGCGAAGGGTCGAGGGTCAGCGGACCAGGACGTGACCGGCCGGGGTCGACAGACGCAGCCAACGGCCGTTGCCGAACACCTGTGCCGCCGCTGCGGATCCGAGGAATCCCAACACGTGAGCGGCGAAGGCCGCCCCGGCCGTGACCGGCGGCCGGGTCGCTGCCTCCCGACCCCACACCGCGGCTCGTAACGCCGTCACGGCGTGCGACCCGGAACCCTCCGGGGCGCCCTCGGCGATCTCCCGGATTCCGGCGAGGGCCACTCGCTCCAGCTCGTCGGTCGCGATCTCCCCCAGAGGCTGCCAACCCGAGCGCGGCGGCGCCACGGCGGCCCAGCCGGCGTTGACCGTGGTGGGCGGGACCGGCAGCGTGGCGGCGTCGACGTTGTCCCGTCGGGCGAGGCGATCGGTGACGCCGGCCAACGGCACCGTGGTGTCCAGCTCGGCCGGCTGCGCCAGCGGCATCGCCCGCAGACCGATCACCGCTCCCTCCGCCATCAGCCCGCGACCGGGCAGCACCCCGACGTAGGCCGCGAGCGTGCGGCCCGCAGCCTGCAGCCGGACCGCGCCGTCGGCGTCCGCGGACCTCGCCCGCGCGATGTAGGTGGCCAGATCCTGCAGGGTTTCGTGATCCGCCAGCTGGAGCTCGCTCATCGTGCTGCTGCTCGCCCCCGCCACCGGAAGCCCACGGGTTCGTCCACGTAATGCTCCAGGACCTCGCGCTCGTCGGCGCGGAGGCGGCGCGGTCTCGCGGTGACGAAGTCGTAGGCCACGAGCGTGGTCTCGGCACGGGCATACATGAGCGTCCCCACCCGCTCCGGGTCGCGCACCTCGTAGCCGAGGTCGAAGCTGGCGCCGCTCAGCTTGGTCGCCCACATGTCGATGCTGACCGGCTGCGAGCGGAAGTCGAGCGGCGCGAGGTACTCGATCTCGTGCCGCGCCACGAGGACACCCTCGTTGAGCATCGACTTCTCCGCGCCGAACCACTCCTCGAACCCGACCACGCGCGCGTCCTCGAGCAGTCGGAGGAACTGCACGTTGTTCACGTGGCGGTAGGCGTCCTGGTCGGACCACCGCAACGGCACCTCGACCGTGTAGGGACGGGTGGGTCGGCGGGAGGGCACGGCGTGCTGGCTCATGACGACATCATGGCAGCGCCCCGATATCGTCTCGGGAGTGACCACCGACGACCCGGCGCCTGCCCTCGAACGGCTCGACCCGTTCGACGACCTGCTCGACGTGCTCGATCTCAGCAGGGCGGGGTCGGCCCGGATCAGCATCGACGCACCGGACGACCCCGAGTCGGACCTGGCCGACTCGGACGCCGACATCTTCATCGGCCGGAGCCAGCCGCAGCCGCACGGGCGCGCCTTCGGCGGTCAGGTGCTGGCGCAGTCGGTCATCGCCGCCGGGCGCACGATGGCCGACGTGGACGACGGCGACGGGCCGCGCCACATCCACTCGCTGCACGGCTACTTCCTGCGCCCGGGCGACTCGAACCGCCCGATCCGGTTCGCGGTCGAGCGGATGCGCGACGGCCGCTCGTTCTCGGCGCGGCGCGTGCACGCCATCCAGAACGGCAAGGCCATCCTGTCGATGATCACCTCCTTCCAGGAGGACGCCGCAGGGATGGACCACCAGGACGCCATGCCGGCAGCGCCCGACCCGGAGAAGCTGCCCACCACGGCCGAGGAGCTGGCGGGCATCGACGACCCCGTGGCCGAGCACTGGTCCAACCGCCGGGCGATCGACCTGCGGCACGTGGAGGACGCCCTCTTCGTGAAGCCCGGCCCGCAGCCCGCGGCGCGACAGAGCGTCTGGCTCAAGGCGGTCCGCGAGATGCCGGACGACCCGCTGCTGCACGCCGCGGTGCTCGCCTACTGCTCCGACTACTCCCTCCTCGAGCCGGTGCTGCGCCGCCACGGCATCGCCTGGTCCGACCCCCGGCTGCGGCCGGCCAGCCTCGACCACGCGATGTGGTTCCACCGCCCGCCGCGGGCCGACCGGTGGGTGCTCTACACCCAGGAGTCGCCGTCGGCCTCGGGCGGGCGCGGCCTCGGGATCGGGCGGATGTTCGCCCAGGACGGCACCCTGATGGCGACCGTGGCCCAGGAGGGCATGCTGCGGCTCAAGCAGCCACCTGCGTAGGCTGCCGGGCATGGTGGACGGTCTCGACCTCGACGCGCTGGCGCGCCATCTCGCGCCGTGGACCGCCGGCAGCCCGGCCCGGCTGTCCGCCGAGTTCGTCACCGGCGGCAAGTCCAACCTGACCTACCGAGTCACCGACGGCATCCACCGCTGGATCGTCCGGCGGCCGCCCCTGGGCCACGTGCTCGCGACCGCGCACGACATGGGCCGGGAGCACCGGGTCATGGACGCGCTCGCGCCGACGAGCGTGCCGGTGCCGGCGATGGTCACGCTGTGCCAGGACGACTCCGTGATCGGAGCGCCGTTCTACGTCATGGAGGAGGTCGACGGTGACGTGCTCCGGGACGAGGGCGACCTGCGCCACCTGTCCGGGGAGCAGCGGGCCGACCTCGCCCACCGTCTGATCGACATCCTCGTCGACCTGCACGCCACCGACCCGCAGGAGGTCGGGCTGGGCGACTTCGGTCGGCCGGACGGCTTCACCGAGCGGCAGGTGCGCCGGTGGACCAGACAGCTCGAGCAGTCCCGGTCGCGCGACATCCCCGGCATCGAGCAGCTCGCCGACCGTCTCGGCGCCACCGTCCCCACCAGCCAGCGAGGCTCGATCGTGCACGGGGACTACCGCCTCGACAACCTGATCGTCGAGCGAGGTGGCACCACCGTCCTCGCCGTCATCGACTGGGAGATGGCGGCCCTCGGCGACCCCCTCTGCGACCTCGGCCTGCTCCCGGTCTATGCCGACCCCGTCCCCGGCGTGGTGGGCCTCATCGAGGGACGGATGTCGCCGGACAACGGGTTCCCGCCGATCAGTGCGCTGTTCGAGCGGTATGCCGACCGGTCCGGTCTCGACCTCACTCCCCTGCCGTGGTACCGCGCCCTCGGCTACTACAAGCTCGCCGTCATCCTCGAAGGCATCCACTACCGCTACGTGCACGGCCAGACCGTCGGCGCCGGGTTCGACCGCGTCGGGGAGGCCGTCGCCCCGCTCGTGGCCGCAGGTCTGGAGCAGCTGCGGTGACCGGCACGTCATACCCCGTCAACACCACCCCAGGGAGCACACATGCCTGAGACCTCACGCGTGGCCATCGTCACCGGCGCCGCCCGTGGCATCGGCGCCGCGACCGCCCGGCGGCTCGCGGCCGACGGACACCGGCTGGCCGTCATCGACTTGGACGAATCATCCTGTGCCGACACGGTTTCAGCCATAACCGACGCCGGTGGCACGGCGCTCGCCGTGGGCGCGGACGTCAGCGACCCTGACCAGGTCGAGGCGGCCGTCGCGAAGGTCGCGGGCGAGCTCGGCGCTCCGACGATCCTGGTCAACAACGCCGGCATCATCCGGGACAACCTGCTGTTCAAGATGACCGTGGACGACTGGGACGCCGTGTTGTCGGTCCACCTGCGCGGCGCGTTCCTGATGACCAAGACGGTGCAGGCACACATGGTCGAGGCGACGTGGGGCCGCATCGTCAACCTGTCGTCGACCTCGGCGCTCGGCAACCGGGGGCAGGTCAACTACTCGGCGGCCAAGGCCGGGATGCAGGGATTCACCAAGACCCTGGCGATCGAGCTGGGGCGTTACGGCGTGACCGCGAACGCCGTGGCCCCGGGCTTCATCGCCACCGACATGACCCGCGCGACGGCGGAGCGGATGAAGATCAGCTTCGAGGAGTTCCTGAAGGGCGCCGCAGCGCAGGTCCCGGTCGGGCGGGTCGGCCAGCCGGAGGACATCGCCGCGACCGTCTCGTTCCTCACCAGCGAGGAGGCCGGCTACGTCTCCGGCCAGGTCATCTATGTCGCCGGCGGTCCCACCGACTGACCGCGTCCGTGCTCACTCCCGGCCGCTTTACTCACCTCAGGCCGCTCCGGCACCGTCCGAGACCGGCTTTGGGTGAGCAAAGCGGCCCGTGGTGAGCACGGCCGAGACAGCACGAGCCGGCGGGAGGGATGAGCAGGTGAGCAACGACGAGCAGCTGCTGGCGCAGTGGCGGGCCGAGGCCGACCGCCCGGTCGAGGGCTGGGACTTCAGCCACCTGGCCGGGCGGATGGACGAGGACGAGCCGCCGTGGGACTTCGACGCGATGAGCCGCGAGGCCCTGGCCGGCGCCCGGCACGCGCTCGACATGGGCACCGGCGGAGGCGAGCAGCTGTTGCGGTTCGCCGACGTGCTGCCGGAGGACGTGGTGGCCACCGAGGGGTGGCCACCGAACCTCCCCGTCGCCCGGGAAGCCCTGCAACCGCGCGGGATCGAGGTGGTCGAGCACGACCCCGAGGCGACGGACCCGGCGGCACGACGGATGCCCTTCGACGACGGGCGCTTCGACCTGGTGCTGAACCGGCACGAGGCGTTCGTCGCCGACGAGATCGCACGGGTCCTCGCTCCCGGTGGAGTCTTCCTCACCCAGCAGGTGGGTGGCGACGACAGCCACGAGCTGCACCACCTGCTCGGCGGGCACGCGAGTCATCCCGCCGATCTGCTGGATCGTCTCGTCGAGCAGACCCGTGCCGCCGGCCTGACGGTCGAGCAGGAGCAGCAGTGGCGCGGCCACTACCGGTTCCACGACGTCGCCGCCCTCGTCGCCTACCTGACGCTCGTGCCGTGGGATGCTCCGGACGACTTCACCGTGGACGGCTACGCCGATTCGTTGCTGGCGCTGCACCGCGACCACCTCGACCGGGACATCACCCTGACCAAGCGACGCGGGTGGTTGCGCGCCCGACGCTGACCGCTGCCCTCGCCCCGAGGCGCCGTCCGTATGCTGGCGCCACCGATGGAGGAGGGACCGTGGACTTCACCCCCGACGAGCGCAGCGCCGAACTGGCCGCGCAACTGACGGACTTCATGGACCAGCACGTCTACCCGGCCGAGCCGGTGCTGGACGAGCAGGTCCGCGCGGCTCGCGGGACGGAGCGCGAGTTCTCCCGGCCACCGATCATGGAGGAGCTCAAGACCGAGGCCCGCCGCCGGGGTCTGTGGAACCTGTTCCTCCCCGGCGAGCGCGGGGCCGGTCTGACCAATCTGCAGTACGCGCCGTTGGCCGAGATCACCGGCCGCTCCCCCGGCCTGGCTCCGGAGGCGCTGAACTGTGCCGCCCCGGACACCGGCAACATGGAACTGCTCGCGATGTTCGGCACACCCGAGCAACAGCAGCGGTGGCTGGATCCGTTGCTGGAGGGTCGAATTCGCTCGTCATTCTGTATGACGGAGCCGGACGTCGCGTCGTCGGACGCCACCAACATCCGCACCCGCATCCGGCGGGACGGCGACGACTACGTCGTCACGGGCCGCAAGTGGTGGTCCACCGGGGCGATGGACCCCGCCGCACAGATCTTCATCGTGATGGGGCAGAGCGCCGACCCGGACGACCCGTCGGTCGACCGGCACCGCCGCCAGTCGATGA
>CAYRLV010000068.1:0-13474 GCA_964425155.1 uncultured Ornithinicoccus sp.
TCGCCGCTCTTCGTCGCCGCTACATCAGCGCGGTGGTGAGCTCCTGGCCGGCGTGCCGGATCAGCGGGATCGCCCGGGAGATCAGGTCGTCGGTCATCCGGGTGGCGGGGCCGGAGACCGAGATGCCCAGCCGGGACGGTGCCTGCGGCAGCGACACGGCCACGCACCGCACGCCTTCCTCCTGCTCGCCGTCGTCGAGGGCGTAGCCGCGCTCCGACACGGTGTCCAGAACCTCCTCGAACTCCGCGACGCTGGTGAGGGTCGCCGCGGTGTAGCGCGGCATCCCGGTGCGTTCGAGGAGCTCACCCACCTGCGACCTGGGCAGGTCGGCCAGGATGGCCTTGCCCACGGCCGTGCAGTGCGGCAGCACCCGACGCCCGACCTCGGTGAACATCCGCATCGACCGAGCGGACTGGGCCTGCGCCACGTAGACGATCTCGTCGCCGTCGAGCATGGCCAGGTTCGCCGACTCGCCGAGCACGTCGACCAGCGACTGCAGGTGCGGGCGGGCCCAGACGCTGAGCATGCTCGACGAGGCCTCACCGAGCCGGATCAGGCGTGGTCCCAGGACGTACTGCCGACTGGCCTCCTGCCGGAGGTAGCCGAGGTCGACCAGGGTGCGAGCGAGGCGGTGGATGGTCGGCAGGGGCAGGCCCGACTCCTCGGCCAACCGGGACAGGCCCACTCGTCCCCCGGCGTCGGCCATCGTCTCGAGCAACCCGAAGGCCCGCTCGATCGACTGGACACCGCCCGCGCGCGGCTTCTTGGCCGCCGAGGCGGCGGGGGACTGGACCATGGTCGGGGGATCCTCCTGTTTCGGATGGCGGAATCCTACGTGTCGGCTTGCTGACAAACCTCAGGCTAGGGGATTGTTCTTCCGAGTGTCAGTAATTAGCCTCCACTATACGAAATCGACGAGAGGGGGCCACCATGGCCAGTCCCAGCCCCGGCTACGCGATCACCGTCCGGGTCGACGTGCCGTCATCGTCCACGGCGACCACCGGGCTGGCGGCGGCGGTCAGCCGCGCCGGCGGTGCACTGTCCGCCCTGGACGTCGTGGAGTCGCACGCCGACCACCTGGTGGTCGACGTCACCTGCGACGCCACGGATGCCGAGCACGCGGAGTCGCTGCGCACGGCGCTCGCCGCGGTCGACGGCGTGACCGTGCGCAAGGTCAGCGACCGCACCTTCCTGCTGCACCTCGGCGGCAAGCTGGAGGTCAACCCCAAGGTCCCGCTGAAGCACCGCGACGACCTCTCCCGCGCCTACACGCCGGGGGTCGCGCGGGTCTGCACGGCCATCGCCGAGCACCCCGAGGACGCCCGCCGGCTGACCATCAAGCGCAACACGGTGGCCGTGGTCACCGACGGCACGGCCGTGCTCGGCCTGGGCGACATCGGGCCGGCAGCCGCGCTGCCGGTGATGGAGGGCAAGGCGGCCCTGTTCAAGCAGTTCGCGGGCGTGGACGCCTGGCCGGTGTGCCTGGACACGACCGACACCGAGGAGATCATCCGGACCGTGCGGATCCTTGCGCCCGTCTACGGCGGCATCAACCTGGAGGACATCGCCGCGCCGCGCTGCTTCGAGATCGAGCGCCGGCTGCGGGACGAGCTCGACATCCCGGTCTTCCACGACGACCAGCACGGCACCGCGGTGGTCGTCCTCGCCGCCCTGACCAACGCGCTGCGGGTGGTCGACAAGCAGCTGCCCGACGTGCGGATCGTGGTCAGCGGCGTCGGAGCCGCGGGGCACGCCATCATCACCCTGCTGCGCGCCCAGGGCGCCACCAACATCGTGGCCTGCGACCGCCGCGGCGTGGTGCACCGAGGACGTGAGGGGATGGACCCCGACCGGCAGTGGGTCGCCGACCACACCGAGGGCTCCGGCGAAGGCACCCTGGCGGAGGCCCTCGAGGGTGCCCACGTGTTCATCGGCGTCTCCGCCCCCGACCTGCTCACCGGCGACGACATCGCCCGGATGGCGCCCGACGCCGTGGTGTTCGCGCTGGCCAACCCGGTGCCCGAGGTCGACCCGTTCGCCGCCCGCGAGCACGCCGCCGTGGTGGCCACCGGGCGCTCCGACTTCCCCAACCAGATCAACAACGTCCTGGTCTTCCCCGGCTTCTTCCGCGGGATGCTGGACGCGGCCGCCCGGGACGTGACCGACGAGGTGATGATCGCCGCCGCTCACGCCATCGCCGATGCCGTGGAGCCGGACGAGCTGAACCGCAACTACATCGTGCCCTCGGTCTTCGACCCGTCGGTGGCCCCGGCCGTCGCCGCGGCCGTGCGCGAGGCGGCGGTCCGGAGCGATTCGTGAGCGCCCTCGACGAGTTGGCCGACCGGCTCGACGCGCGACTGGCGGCCGCGGACGGCGCTCTGCACACGGCATACCCGGGTGATCGCGGGGTGCGCCAGCCGGTGCACACCGTCTACGTCCCGGCCGACCGCTTCACTGCTGCCCTCGCACCGGACTGGGGCGAGCAGGCGCGAGCGGCCCTGACCAGCCACGGCGGCACCCCCGCGGTCTTCGCCGCGGCGTCCGGCCTCGACCCGGCGCTGGTCGCCGACGTGCTGCCGCGCGTCGAGCAGAAGCTGAGCGACGAGCCGATCGAGGACCTGCGCATCGACTTCGAGGACGGTTACGGCGCGCGGCCCGACGCGGAGGAGGATCAGGCGGCGGTCGGGGCTGCCCGGGCGCTGGCGGAGGCCTTGGAAGCGCGAACGGCCCCGCCGTTCCACGGGATCCGGTTCAAGTGCTTCGAGGCGCCGACCCGACGACGCGGGCTGCGGACCCTCGATCTCTTCCTGGGTGAGCTGGCCCGGGCAGGGGCGGTCGGTGAGGGTCTGCTGCTCACCCTGCCCAAGGTCACCTCGGTCGACCAGGTCGAAGCGATGGTGACGGTCTGCGAGTTCCTGGAGGAGCAGCACCGGCTGCCTCGGCGACTGGGCTTCGAGATCCAGGTCGAGACACCGCAGTCCATCCTCGGGCCGGACGGGACGGCCCTGGTGGCGCGGATGATCCACGCCGCCGACGGGCGCTGCACCGGCTTGCACTACGGGACGTACGACTACTCGGCGGCCTGCGGCATCGCCGCCGAGTTCCAGAGCATGGAGCACCCCGCGGCCGACCACGCGAAGGCGGTCATGCAGGCCGCGGCGGCCGGGACCGGCGTGTTCCTCTCCGACGGGTCGACCAACGTGCTCCCGGTGGGCGACGAGGCCGCGGTGCACCGTGCCTGGGCGCTGCACGCCCGGTTGGTGCGTCGCTCGCTCGAGCGCGGCTTCTACCAGGGGTGGGACCTGCACCCCGCCCAGCTGCCGACCCGGTTCGCCGCGACGTATGCGTTCTACCGCGCGGGTTTCGACGAAGCGGCGCTTCGGCTGCGCGCCTACACCGGCGGCGGCGACTCCGGCTACCTGGACGAACCGGCCACGGCGCGGGCGCTGGCGGCCTTCGTGCTCCGCGGGCTGGAGTGTGGGGCCACCGACACCCGCGAGGTCGCTGAGGCGACGGGTCTCGGCGCGGGTGAGGGTGCGCCGCACGCGGACGGGACCGTGGCCGCCCTCGCCCGTCTGGCCGGCCGCGCCGGCGACACGGCCGGCGGCTGACCCCAGCGAGGTCTCCGTGAGGAATCTTTGTGAGGTTCCGTGCCCTCTGGGGGCGCCAAACCTCACAAAGATTCCTCACGGAGATCGGGCGGGCTGGGGTGTTGACCTCGGCCGGATGATCTGCCACAGTTTCAACCAACGAAACAGCAATTCCACAATGCGGAGTATCCATGAAGCTTGAGGAATTCAACACCGCGAGGTCGTCTGAGCTGCGTGAGCTGCTGCTCGCCTGCTGTGACGTGCCGAGCTGGGCCGAGGCGGTGGCCGCCGGTCGCCCCTACGCCGAGCTCGAGTCCCTCGTCGCCGCAGCGGATGCCGCGTCCCGGCGCCTGACGACCGCCGAGGTCGACCAGGCCCTCGCCGCCCACCCGAGGATCGGGGACCGGGCCGAGGGCGCGCGCACCGAGCAGGCCTGGTCGCGACAGGAGCAGGCCGCGGTGCTCGACGACGGCGGTGACCGATCCGAGCTGGTCCGGGTCAACCGTGACTACGAGGACCGGTTCGGCCGGGTGTTCCTGATCTGCGCGAGCGGCCTGAGCACCGACCAGATCGTCGCCGCGGCCCGTGAGCGGTTGACCCACGACGACCAGACCGAGCAGCGCGTCGTCGCCGACGAGCTGCGCAAGATCGCCCTCCTTCGACTGCGGAAGGCCATTCAGGAATGAGCGACGACG
This sequence comes from uncultured Ornithinicoccus sp., assembly GCA_964425155.1. Classification (GTDB taxonomy): domain Bacteria; phylum Actinomycetota; class Actinomycetes; order Actinomycetales; family Dermatophilaceae; genus Segeticoccus. The sequence continues at coordinate 4,286 of CAYRLV010000068.1, forward strand.
ACCAGCGGCGCAGCTGGAGCGGAGCGACCCTGCCGCCGAGGAGCCGAGACAGGAGATACACATGAGCGCCATCACGACGCACGTCCTCGACACCGCACTCGGCCGTCCGGCATCCGGCCTGCCCGTCCGGCTGGAGGTCCTGTCCTCCCAGGAGGTCCTGGGCACCGGCTCGACCGACGACGACGGCCGGGTAGGTGAGCTCGGCCCGGCACGCGTCGAGGCCGGCGACTACCGCCTGGTGTTCGACACCGCGAGCTACCACCGGGCCACGGAGCAGCGCAGCTTCTTTCCCGAGGTGAGCATCGCCTTCACCGTGTCCGACCCGGCGGCGCACTACCACGTACCCCTTCTGCTCAGTCCGTTTGCCCTGTCCACCTACCGAGGAAGCTGACCACCATGACGATCAAGCTCGGCCCCAACGAATACGGCAAGGCGCAGGTGCACGTCGTCCGCGTCTATCGCGACACCCCCCGACACGAGATCCGCGACCTCACCGTCTCCACGTCGCTGCGCGGCGACTTCTCCGCCGCCCACGTGGACGGTGACCAGGGCGAGGTGCTGCCGACCGACACCCAGAAGAACACGGTGTTCGCGTTCGCGAAGGAGAAGGGCGTCGAGTCGCCCGAGCAGTTCGGCCTCGAGCTGGCCGATCACTTCCTGGCCACCTCCTCGGTCGCCGACGGCGCACGGATCGAGGTCGACGAGGCCGCCTGGCAGCGGATCGAGGTCGACGGGTCGGGCCACGACCACGCGTTCGTCCAGTCCGGTGGCGGCACGCGGACCACCGTGGTCAACGTAGACGGCCGCGGGGCCGACCGCAGGGCGCACGTGGTCTCGGGGTTGAAGGACCTGGTCGTGCTGAAGTCCACCGGTTCGGAGTTCCACGGGTTCCTCAAGGACAAGTACACGACGCTGCAGGAGACGGACGACCGGATCCTTGCCACGTCACTCGTCGCCCGCTGGCGCTACAACAGCACGGACGTCGAGTGGAACGCCTCGTTCGCCGCGATCAAGGCGCTCCTGCTGAAGCGTTTCGCGGAGATCCACTCCAAGGCGTTGCAGCAGAGCCTCTACGGGATGGGGGAGGCCGTGCTGGAGGCGCACCCCGAGGTCGACGAGCTGAAGTTCTCGGCGCCCAACAAGCACCACTTCCTGGTGGATCTTTCGCCCTTCGGCGTGGACAACCCGAACGAGGTCTTCTACGCCGCCGACCGGCCGTTCGGCCTGATCGAGGCCACCGTGCTGCGCGACGACGCCAGCGACCCCGGCAACGCGTGGCACTCGGTGCCCGGTTTCTGCTGACCAGGAGACGGAGCCATGAGACTCCTTGACAGGAAAGCAAACTCGCGTCACCGGGGTCGCCCCGAGGACACGATGTACGGCCCCTGGCAGCTGTTCATCTACGGCGCCCAACACATCCTGACCATGTATGGCGGCGTGATCGCCCCGCCGCTGATCGTCGGCGCTGCCGCCGACCTCTCCGCCACCGACATGGCACTGCTGGTGACCGCGGGGCTGTTCATCAGCGGGCTGGCCACGCTGCTGCAGACGCTGGGCCTCGGGCCCTTCGGGAGCCGGCTGCCGATCGTGCAGGGCATCTCGTTCGCCAGCGTGTCCACCATGTCGGTCATCGCCCGGGACGACGGCGTCCGGCCGGTGTTCGGCGCGATCATCGTGGCCGGCCTGATCGGTCTGGTGGCCTCGTCCTTCTTCGCCCAGCTGGTGCGTCTCTTCCCGGCTGTCGTGACCGGCACGATCATCACCGTCATCGGGCTGTCCCTGATGCCGGTCGCGTTCACCTGGGCGATGGGAGGCGCCAACGCTCCCGACCTCGGTGCGCCGGCGAACATCGGTTTCGCCGGACTCACTCTCGCGATCATCCTGGTCATCAGCCGGGTCTTCCAGGGCGCGATCTCGCGGCTGTCCATCCTGATCGGCCTGGTCATCGGCACCCTCGTCGCCGCCCTCGTCGGCAAGGCCGACTTCACCACGGTCGGTGAGGCCAAGGTGTTCGCCCTGCCACCCGTCCTGCACCTGGGCTCTCCGACGTTCCAGTTCGGCGCGATCATCTCGATGACCGTCGTGATCTTCGTGATCATGACCGAGACGACCGCTGACATCATCGCCATCGGCGAGATCGTCGGCACCAAGGTCGACGCCAAGCGGGTGGCCGACGGTCTGCGGGCCGACATGGCCGCGACCACGGTGGCCCCCGTCTTCGGCACCTTCCCGTGCAGTGCCTTCGCCCAGAACGTCGGGCTGGTCGCGCTGACCGGGATCAAGAGCCGGTTCGCCGTCGCGGCGGGCGGTGTCGTGCTCGTCGTGCTCGGCCTGCTGCCGGTCGTCGGCGCCGTGGTGGCCGCCATCCCCTACCCGGTGCTCGGCGGTGCCGGCATCATCCTGTTCGGCTCGGTCGCCGCCAGCGGCATCCGGACGCTGTCCCGCGTCGACTACGAGGACAACCTCAACATGGTCATCGTCTCCGTGGCCATCGCCGTGGGCATCATCCCGATCGCCGCCCCCGACTTCTGGGCCGCCTTCCCCGACTGGCTGGCCGTGATCATGGACTCGGGCATCAGCGCCACCGCAGTGGTGGCCGTGGTCCTCAACCTGCTGTTCAACGAGGTACGCGCCGGAAACAAACCCGGAGCGTCGGTGTTCGCAGCGGCCGAGGACCGTTACGACGAGCTGGGCGACACCCTGGACGACGAGATCCGTGGCGAGAAGCGCCCGGTGGTGCGACCGCGCCGGCCCGGCCGCCCCGACCCGACGACCAACCCTGCATCCCCCGGAGGACACTCATGAGCCACTCCCTGCGCTACGAGGTCAACTGCTCGATCCTGTTCACCGAGCTCCCCCTGCTGGAGCGGCCCGCCGCGGCCAAGGCCGCCGGCTTCGACGCCGTCGAGTACTGGTGGCCGTTTCCTGCGGCCCTGCCCGACGATCGTGAGGTCGAGGCGTTCGTGACGGCAGTCCGCGACGCCGGGGTCCAGCTCGTGGGCCTGAACTTCTTCGCCGGCGACATGCCGGGCGGAGACCGCGGCCTCGTGTCGTGGACGGGACGCGAGAGTGAGTTCCGCGACAACATCGCGGCCACCATCGGCATCGGCGAGCAGCTCGGATGCCGCGCCTTCAACGCGTTGTACGGCAACCGGATCGAGGGCGTGGAGCCCGAGAAGCAGGACGAGCTGGGCGCCGAGAACCTCGTGCTGGCCGCCGAGGCGGCGGCGCGCATCGGCGGCACGGTGCTGGTCGAGCCGGTGAGCGGGTCGCCTCGCTACCCGCTGCTCACGGCGGCGGACGCGCTGGGTGTGATCGACCGGGTGCACCAGGCGAGTGGTGCCACGAACGTCGGACTGCTGGCCGACCTCTACCACCTCGCCGTGAACGGCGACGACGTCGACCGGGTCATCACCGACCACGCCGACCGGGTCGCGCACGTGCAGATCGCCGACCACCCCGGGCGCAACGAGCCCGGGACCGGATCGCTGCCCCTGGACGAGCAGCTCGCTGCGCTGGAGCAGGGCGGCTACTCCGGGTGGGTCGGTCTGGAGTACAAGCCGAGCGCCGCCTCGGCCGACAGCTTCGAGTGGGTGCCCCGCCAGCGGCGCGGCAGCGCCGCCTGAGACATCCCGACGCGAAGGAGGAATCGCGCATGAGCACCATCGCTTTCATCGGCCTGGGCATCATGGGCAGCCCGATGGCTGTCCACCTGGCCAAGGGGGGCCACGACGTCCGTGGCTACAACCGCAGCCCGGGCAAGGCCGGTCCGCTCGTCGAGGCCGGTGGCACGGAGGCCGGGTCGATCGCCGAGGCGGTCGCCGACGCTGACGTCGTGGCCGTCATGGTGCCCGACTCCCCAGACGTCCAGGCCGTGCTGACGGGGGACGACGGAGTCCTCGCCAACGGCAAGCCCGGCGCGCTGATCATCGACTTCTCCAGCATCCGGCCGGATGTGACGGTCGAGCTCGGCAAACAGGCCGGCGAAGCTGGCATGCGGCTGCTCGACGCACCCGTCTCCGGCGGTGAGGCCGGAGCCGTCAACGCGGCACTCTCGATCATGGTCGGCGGCAGTGCGGACGACTTCGGCGAGGCCAAGCCGCTGTTCGACCTCGTCGGCAAGACCGTGGTCCACGTCGGACCGAGCGGCTCCGGGCAGACGGTCAAGGCCGCCAACCAGCTCATCGTGGCCGCCAACATCCAGGCGCTGTCCGAGGCCGTCGTCTTCCTGGAGGCGTATGGCGTGGACACCACGGCGGCGCTGGAGGTCCTGGGCGGTGGGTTGGCCGGCTCCAAGGTGCTGGACCAGAAGAAGGACAACATGCTCACCCGGTCCTTCCAGCCCGGCTTCCGCATCGAGCTCCACCACAAGGACCTCGGCATCGTGACGGCGGCCGCTCGCGAGGCCGGCGTGATCGTGCCCGTGGGCGCGCTGGTCGGCCAGTTGATGGCCTCCTCGCTCGCGGTGGGCGACGGCGGGCTGGACCACTCCGGACTGCTGCGCGGTGTCGAGCGACTGTCCGGCCGCAGCAACGACAGCGACTGAGATCTTGCCGGGCAACCGGCCTGAAGCAAAGGACGACCCATCATGACCCGTATGCGCAGTGTCGACGCCGCGGTCCTCATCCTGGAGAAGGAGGGGGCGACCCAGACCTTCGGTCTGCCCGGGGCCGCGATCAACCCCTTCTACAGCGCGATGAAGGACCACGGCGGAATCCGGCACGTCCTGGCGAGGCACGTCGAAGGGGCCTCGCACATGGCGGAGGGCTACACCCGTGCGGCGCCCGGCAACATCGGCGTCTGCGTCGGCACCTCCGGACCGGCCGGCACCGACATGGTCACCGGCCTCTACTCGGCGATCGGGGACTCCATCCCGATCCTGGCGATCACCGGCCAGGCGCCGGTGGCCAAGCTGCACCAGGAGGACTTCCAGGCCGTCGACATCGCCGCGGTGGCCGCACCGGTCACCAAGTGGGCCGTCACGGTCCGGGAGCCGGCACAGGTGCCCGGCACGTTCCAGAAGGCCTTCGCGTTGATGCGCTCCGGGCGCCCGGGACCGGTGCTGATCGACCTGCCGATCGACGTGCAGATGGCCGAGATCGACTTCGACATCGACTGCTACGAGCCGCTGCCCGTGACCCGACCGGCGGCGACCCGGGCCCAGGCCGAACGGGTCCTCGACCTGATGGAGGCCTCGGAGCGGCCGCTGATCATCTCCGGTGGCGGTGTGGTCAACGCCGACGCCGCGGAGTTGCTGGTCGAGTTCGCCGAGACCGTGGGGGTGCCCGTGGTCCCGACCCTGATGGGGTGGGGCACCATCCCCGACGACCATCCGCTGACCGCCGGCCTGGTCGGGCTGCAGACGGCGCACCGCTACGGCAACGCCAGCCTGCTGGAGTCGGACTTCGTGCTGGGCATCGGCAACCGGTGGGCCAACCGGCACACGGGTGGGCTGGACACCTACCGTCGCGGTCGCACCTTCGTGCACGTGGACATCGAGCCCACCCAGATCGGTCGGGTCTTCGCCCCGGACTTCAGCATCGTCTCTGACGCGAAGGCCGCGCTCGAGGTGCTGGTCGAGGTGGCCCGCGAACGCCAGGGCGCCAGCCGGCTGCCGGACCGGTCGCAGTGGGCGCAGTCCTGCCAGGAGCGCAAGCGCACCCTGCTGCGGCGCACCAACTTCACCAACGTGCCGATCAAGCCGCAACGGGTCTACCAGGAGATGAACAAGGCGTTCGGGCCGGAGACGCGCTACGTCTCGACCATCGGACTGTCGCAGATCCAGGCGGCCCAGCTGCTGCACGTGTTCAAGTCGCGGCACTGGATCAACGCCGGGCAGGCCGGACCGCTCGGGTGGACCATCCCGGCCACCCTCGGCGTGGCCACCGCGGACCCGGAGGCGACAGTGGTCGCGCTCTCGGGTGACTACGACTTCCAGTTCCTCATCGAGGAGCTGGCCGTCGGCGCCCAGTTCAACATCCCGTACATCCACGTCGTGGTGAACAACGCCTATCTGGGTCTGATCCGGCAGTCCCAGCGCGGCTTCGACATGGACTACTGCGTGCAGCTCTCCTTCGACAACGTCAATGCGCCTGAGGTGGGCGGCTACGGCGTGGACCACATCCGGGTCGCGGAGGGGCTGGGCTGCAAGGCGATCCGGGTCTTCGACCCCGAGGAGATCCTGCCGGCGCTGGAGAAGGCCAAGAAGCTGGTCGCCGAGTTCCGCGTCCCGGTGGTCGTGGAGGTGGTCCTGGAGCGGGTCACCAACGTGTCGATGGGCACCGAGATCGACAACGTCGTGGAGTTCGAAGAGCTTGCGGAGCGGGGCGAGCAAGCCCCCACCGCGCTCGCCCTGTTGGATTGACCCATGCCGACCGTCCTGCTCGCTCCCGACAAGTTCAAAGGCACCTTGACCGCCGCCGAGGTGTGTACGGCCGTCGAGGCCGGACTGCGCCGGCACCGGCCGGACCTGCGGGTGGTCACGGTCCCGGTGGCCGACGGGGGCGACGGGACCGTCGCGGCGGCGCTCGCCGCCGGCTATGAGCGGGTCCCCGTGACGGCGTCCGGCCCGACCGGCGAACCGGTGCGGACGGCATACGCACGGCAGGGGACGACGGCAGTCGTCGAGATGGCCGACGTCTCCGGGTTGATCCGGCTCGTCGACGGCCCGGCGCCGCTCACGGCCAGCAGCCGCGGCACCGGTGAGGTCATGGCCGCGGCGATCGACGCCGGCTGCCTGCACCTGGTGCTGGGCATCGGGGGGAGCGCGTGCACGGACGGGGGCGCCGGGATGGTGGCAGCGCTCGGTGCCCGGCTGGCCGACGCTGCCGGGCGGGTCCTGCCCGACGGCGGCGCCGCGCTCGCCAACCTGGCCCACGTCGACCTCGGGGGCCTGGCCGCTCGCCTGGAGACGGTGCAGGTGACCGTGGCGTGCGACGTGGACAATCCTCTCCTCGGCGAGCGCGGTGCGGCCGCCGTCTACGGGCCGCAGAAGGGCGCCACACCGGCCGACGTGACCCGACTGGACGCCGCGCTCGGCCACTGGGCCGACCTCGTCGAGACGGCCACCGGCCGCGACTACCGTGACCACCCGGGCGCCGGCGCTGCCGGCGGCGTGGGCTTCGCCGCCCTCGCCCTGGCCGGTGCCCAGCTGCGTCCCGGCATCGACCTGGTGCTCGAGCTCGTGGGCTTCCGGGAACAGCTGCGAGGCACCGACCTGGTGGTGACGGGGGAGGGCTCCCTGGACGAGCAGACCCTGCGCGGCAAGGCACCCGCAGGCGTCGCGGAGGAGGCGATGGCGGCCGGCATCCCCCTGGTGGCGGTCTGCGGGCAGAACACGCTCGATCGGGAGACGTTGCGCGACGCTGGCTTTCGACAGGTGTACGCGTTGACCGATCTCGAGCAGGATCTCACCCGCTGCCTGAGCGAGGGTGCCACCCTGCTGGAGCAGCTCGGGGAGCGCATCGCCGTCGAACAGCTGGCCACGGCATGACCGAGTCAGCCGTGCCACGAAAGGAGCTCGTCAGGTGTCCGAGATCGACCTGCTGATCAGGGCGGCCCGTGCCGTGACCGACGAGGGCGAGGGCCCGGTGTCCGTCGGGGTGCGGGACGGGGCGATCGCCTACCTCGGCCCGGCCGATGAGGCACCGACCGCCGAGGCCGTCGTCGAGCTGGGCGACGACGAGGTGCTGTTGCCCGGTGTCGTGGACACGCACGTCCACGTCAACGACCCCGGCCGCACTGATTGGGAAGGCTTCACCAGCGCGACCAAGGCGGCCGCAGCAGGTGGAGTCACGACCCTGATCGACATGCCGCTCAACAGCATTCCGCCCACCGTCGACCTCGACGCGTTGCGCGTCAAGCGCGAGACCGCGCACCACCAGGCGTGGATCGACGTCGGCTTCTGGGGCGGCGCCGTGCCGGGCAACGTGCCCCAGCTGGCGCCGTTGTGGGACTCCGGCGTCTTCGGGTTCAAGTGCTTCCTGCTGCACTCGGGCGTGGACGAGTTCCCCGCGTTGACACCGCAGGAGGTGGAGGAGGCCATGCGGGCGGTGGCCGCGTTCGACGGGCTGTTGATCGTGCACGCCGAGGACGCCGGCGCGATCGACCACGCGCCCGCGGCGCAGGGACGTCGCTATGCCGACTTCCTCGCCTCGCGACCACGTGGTGCCGAGAACCTCGCGATCGCCACGGTGATCGAGCTCGCCCGCTGGACCGCTTGCCGTGTGCACGTGCTGCACGTCTCCAGCTCCGACGCGCTGCCGATGATCGCCTCGGCCCGCCGAGAGGGCGTGCGGATCACCGCCGAGACCTGCCCGCACTACCTCACCTTCAGCGCGGAGGAGATCGAGGACGGCGCCACCACGTTCAAGTGCTGTCCACCCGTGCGTGAGGCCGACAACCGCGACGCGTTGTGGCAAGGCCTGCGTGACCGCACGATCGACCTGGTCGTGTCCGACCACTCACCGTCGACGAAGGAGCTCAAGCACCTCGACACCGGTGACTTCGGCACCGCGTGGGGCGGCGTTTCCTCGCTGCAGCTGGGGCTCTCGGCCGTGTGGACCGGGGCCCGCCAGCGCGGCTTCGACCTGACCGACGTGTCGCGCTGGATGTCGCAGGCACCGGCGGCGCAGGTCGGGTTGTCCCGCAAGGGCCGGATCGCGCGCGGGCACGACGCCGACTTCTGCGTGTTCGCTCCCGAGGAGACGTGGACGGTCGACCCGACAACGCTGCACCACAAGAACCCGATCACGCCCTACGCCGGGCGCACGCTCACCGGCGCCGTCCGCAGCACCTGGCTGCGTGGCCGCCGTATCGACACCACGAGCCGGCCGGAGGGCCGGCTCCTGACCCGAGGAGACGCATGACCAGCGACCCGACCACCGCGCCGGCGCCGGACTTCACCCGGTTGCCCGACCTGGCGTCCCGCACCCTTGCCGGGAGCGTGGTCGCAGCGAACGACGAGCTCTTTGCGGAGCGGGAGAACCTGATCAAGCCCGGCCGAGCGGTGTTCTCCACCGAGGACTTCGGCCACAAGGGCAAGACCTACGACGGGTGGGAGACGCGGCGGCGCCGCGACGACGGCAACGACTGGGCGGTGGTGCGTCTCGGCGTGCCCGGGGTCGTGCGCGGCGTCGACATCGACACCCAGTGGTTCCGCGGCAACTACCCGCCGCAGGGCTCGGTCGA
>CAYRLV010000069.1:0-13457 GCA_964425155.1 uncultured Ornithinicoccus sp.
ACGCCCCAGGAGTAGGTCTGCTTGACCAGCTTGAGGTAGACGAACGACTCGGTGCTGCGGACGCCGTCGATGGCGCGGATCTGCCCGGAGATGAGCTCGAGCAGCTGGTCGTCGCTCTCGCACACCACCTCCACGAGCACGTCGAACGAGCCGGCCGTGATGGTGACGTAGTCGACCTCCGGGATCTTGCCCAGCTCCGCCGCGATCGGCTCGAGGTCACCGTCGGCGCGGATGCCGATCATCGCCTGCCGGGCAAACCCCAGCTGCATCGGATCGGTCACCGCGACGATCTGCACGACACCGCCGTCCAGCAGCCGCTGGACGCGTTGCCGCACGGCCGCCTCCGACAGGCCCACCGCGCGCCCGATGGCCGAGTACGAGCGCCGGCCGTCCTGCTGCAGCTCGGCGATGATCGCCTTCGACGTGTCGTCGAGCAGCCCGTTGCTGCCCCCCGTGGCGCGGTTCATCGGACCGCCTCGCCGGTGCGGGGACGGTCTGCGCGGAGGCTCAAGACAACGAATTTCATAACAGGATGGGAGAAACAGTAGCCGAATTCGTCGTCGGTAGGTACGTTGACGGCGTCATCCCTGCAGAGAGGTACGCGACGATGCCATCCGTCGACGAGAACAGTTCAACCCGGGGGATCGATCCCGCGCTGTGGCGCGGCCTGACCGAGCAGCGCCTCAGCCGGCGCCAGGTGTTCCGCCTGACCGGCGCCGGTGCCGCTGCCCTGAGCGCGAGCGCTCTGCTCACGGCGTGCGGCGTCAGCGGCCAGGCGCCGGCAGGGGAGTCCGGCGGGGGCGGTGGGGGCAGCCCGGCCGCCGGCGCCTCGGGCGGCACCGGTGGCGCCACCGACGCGGTCGCCGACTACTGGGCGGACAAGAAGAAGACCGGCGAACTGGTCTGGGCCAACTGGCCGCTCTACCTCGACACGGCCGAGGGCAAGAAGGGCCAGCACCCGTCGCTGGAGCTGTTCGAGAAGCGCACCGGCATCAAGGTCGCCTACCGCGAGGACATCCAGGACAACCCCTCGTTCTTCGCCAAGATCCGGCCCACGCTGGCCGCGGGACAGAGCACCGGCTACGACCTCGCGGTGATCTCCGACGGCCAGGTGCTCAGCCGGATGATCCAGCTGGGCTACGTCGTCCCCCTCGACCACGACCAGCTGCCCAACTTCGCCAAGTACGCCGGCAAGAAGTACAAGGACCCGGCCTACGACCCGGGCAACCGCTACACCATCCCCTACCAGGCGGGCTTCACCGGGCTGGCCTACAACCCGGCCAAGACGGGCCGCCCGATCGACAGCTTCCAGGACCTGCTCGACCCCAAGTTCAAGGGCAAGATCGGCATGTTCGGCGACGCCGAGGAGCTCGGCAACGCGGCCATGTTCGCCCTCGGCATCGACGCGACGACCTCGACCGAGGAGGACTGGAAGAAGGCGGCGGACTGGTTGGAGAAGGTCAAGCCCAATGTCCGCAAGTTCTACGAGCAGGACTACGTGCAGGCCCTGGCGAACGGCGACATCTGGTTGTGCCAGGCCTGGTCCGGCGACGTGTTCCAGAGCAACCTGTCCGGCACCGACCTGAAGTTCGTCATCCCCAAGGAGGGCGGGCTGCTGTGGACCGACAACTTCCTCATCCTCAAGTACGCCGAGAACCCGGTCGACGCCCTGATGCTGATGGACTTCTACTACCAGCCGAAGATCGCGGCGATGGTGGCCGAGTGGGTCAACTACATCACCCCGGTCCCGGCGGCCAGGGACGTCGTGCTCGCGGACGCGAAGAAGGCCAGTGGCGACGACGCCTCCTACCTCAAGGACCTGGCCGACAGCTATGCGGTGTTCCCGACGGACAAGACCTATGACCGGGTCTCCACCGGGCGGTCGCTGAAGCTGGACGAGATCGACGCCTTCAACGCGATCTTCGACCCGATCTTCCAGTCCTGACCTCGGGGGTGACCGGATGACCCAGACCCCCACCGCCCCGGCCGAGACGGCGCGGGCCGAGCCACCCTCGGACGCCGCGATCCAACTCGCCGGGGTGAGCAAGACGTATCCCGCGCGCCGCGGCGACGGCTTCCGTGCCGTGGAGCGGCTCGACCTGACCATCGGCGCCGGCGAGTTCTTCTCGCTGCTGGGACCGTCCGGGTGCGGCAAGACCACGACGCTGCGCATGATCGCCGGGTTCGAGGACCCCACCGAGGGGTCGGTGCTGCTCTACGGCCGCGACGTGACCGACACCCCGCCCAACAAGCGCGACGTCAACATGGTCTTCCAGAGCTACGCGCTGTTCCCGCACATGGACGTCTTCGCCAACGTGGCGTTCGGGCTGCGCCGGCACAAGGTGGCGAAGGACGAGATCGCCCGACGGGTGACCGAGGCCCTTGCGCTCGTGGAGCTCACCGGCATGGAACAGCGCCGCCCGGGGCAGATGTCCGGCGGTCAGCGGCAACGGGTGGCGCTCGCCCGCGCCCTGGTGAACCGCCCCCGCGCGCTGCTGCTCGACGAGCCCCTGGGCGCCCTGGACCTCAAGCTGCGGCAGTCCATGCAGATCGAGCTCAAACGGATCCAGCAGGAGGTGGGCATCACCTTCGTCTACGTGACGCACGACCAGGGCGAGGCGCTCACCATGTCCGACCGTGTCGCGGTCATGAATGCCGGCCGGATCGAGCAGCTCGGCCCGCCTCGGGAGATCTACGAGCAGCCCGCCACCCGCTTCACCGCCGGCTTCATCGGCACGTCCAACATCCTGTCGGGCACGGTCGCCAAGGTCGTGGACGGTATGGCGGTGCTCGACTTCGGCGCGGAGGGCACCGTGCTCGCGGGCGCACCGGAGGCGAAGGCGGGAGAGCGGCTGGAGCTCACCGTGCGGCCGGAGAAGATCGAGTTCGCCGAACAGCCTGCGGCAGAAGGATGTTCGCTTCGCGGAACGGTGCGCCAGGTCGTCTATCAGGGCACCTCCACCAGCTACACGGTGAGCACGGCGGCCGGGTCTGACGTCGTGGTCTTCCTGCAGAACGCGGCCAGCTCGGCCAGCGTGGCGGCCGAGGGTGAGCAGGTCTGGCTCACCTGGCGGGCGCAGCACTCCTACGCGCTGGCCGACCGGCCCGCGCCACGGGACGAGTGATGGGACGCCAGCTGCGGGCGAGACTCACGCCATACGCGCTGATCCTGCCCGGCGGCCTGTGGATCGCGATCTTCTTCGTCGTGCCCATCGTCGCGATGCTGAGCATCTCGACGATGAGCGGCAACCTGATCACCGGATTCTCCCAGACGTTCGACTTCGGCAACTACGTCGACATGTTGTCGCAATACCACCCGCAGTTCATCAGATCCGTGATCTACGGGCTGATCACCACTGTGGCCACGATCCTGATCAGCTACCCGATGGCCTACTGGATCTCCTTCCACGGCGGCTCGCGCAAGGCGGTCTACCTCTTCCTGCTGTTGCTGCCGTTCTTCGTCACGTTCGTGCTGCGGACGCTGGCGTGGAAGTTCCTGCTCTCCGACGACGGGCTGCTGCTCGGGCCCCTGCGCGACCTCGGCGTGGTGCCGGGCGACTTCCACGTGCTGGCCACGAGCTTCGCGGTCATCGCCAGCCTGACCTACTACTCGGTGCCGTTCATGGTGCTGCCCATCTACGTCGGGCTGGAGCGGATCAACCGTGAGGTGCTCGAGGCGGCGAGCGACCTGTTCGCCAGCAAGGTGCAGACCTTCCTGCGGGTGGTCCTGCCGCTGTCGCTGCCCGGCGTGTTCGCCGGCGTGCTGCTCACCTTCGTGCCGGTGACCTCCGACTACGTCAGCGCCTCGATCCTCGGCGGCACCGGCCAGGTCATGATCGGCAACATCATCCAGACCCTCTACATCTCCAACAGCCAGTACCCGCAGGCCGCCGCCTTGTCCTTCGTGCTGATGGCCGGCCTGCTGATCGGGATCTTCGCCTACGCCAAGGCGCTCGGCACCGAGGACGTGATGGAGGTGAGCGCGGCGTGAGCACGACGGCAGCCCCGTCCCGGGCCGACGCCCCGGGGGCGGAGCCCGGCGGGACCCGCGCGCGCCGCCGCCACCGGCGTGGACGCGGGCGGCTGCTGCACGTCTACACCTGGCTGGTCCTGATCTGGATGTTCGTGCCCATCGTGGTGATGGCCGCGTTCGGGTTCAACGACACCCAGAGCCGGTTCAACTTCCGCTGGCAGGGCTTCACGCTCAAGTGGTGGCAGAACGTCTTTGCCATCCCCAACCTCACCGAGGCACTGATCAACTCGTTCACCATCGCGGTGGTCGTCACCATCTGCGCGGTGGCGCTCGGGACGCCGATGGGGGTGGCGCTGGCCCGCTACCGCTACCGGGGTCGGGGCCTCACCGACCTGGTGCTGTTCGCCAACATCGCCGCACCCGAGATCGGCCTCGGGGCCGCGTTGCTGTCGCTGTACATCACCGTCGGCATCCCGCGGGGCTACTGGACCATCGTCATCGCACACGTGATGTTCACCATCCCGTTCGTGGCGATCACCGTGCGGGCGCGCATGGCCGGCATGGACGGTGCGATGGAGGAGGCCGCGCGCGACCTCGGTGCCGGGCCGTTCACGACGTTCCGGTTGGTCACGTTGCCGCAGATCGTGCCGGGCGTCGCCGCGGGCGGGTTGCTCGCGTTCGCGTTGTCGATCGACGACTTCATCATCACCCAGTTCACCGCCGGGCAGACGCTGACCTTCCCGTTGTGGGTCTGGGGCGCGAGCCGGCTCGGGGTGCCGCCCCAGGCCGACGTCATGGGGACGATCATCTTCGTGGTGGGTGTGCTGCTGGCGGTGACCGGCTCGCTGGTGATGCGCCGGCGGCCCTGAGCACTCCGCATACCGGCAGTCCGGACGCGGGATCACCGGCGCCCGGCGGCCTCCTGGTCGAGCCGGTCCCACTGCGCCTGCGCGCGGCCGTCCCAGCGGTCGTGCCGGTCGTGGAAGATCGCGGCGGCGCGCGGGCCCGGCCAGTCGTGGTCGAGCAACTCGACCGGCAGGTCGGGGTCGATGAACGGGAACCGCCGCCACTCCTGGATGAGGTGGACCTGGGCGACGAACGCCTGCTCGTCGCTCGACACCTCCTCGGCCTCGAACTGCTCGATGAACGACAGGTAGCGCTTCTCGACCGCACCGAGGTCCCAGGCCGAGGCGAGCAGCGTGGCGGGGTCTCCGGCCTCGAGGGCCGGTCCCACCCAGGCGAACGAACGGTCGAGCAGCCCGAGCTCGGCGACGGCGGCGCGCACCGCGTCGGCCTTGGTGGCGTCGGGGACCACCCACAGGCCGGGGGACGGCGAACCCAGCCCGAGCCAGGTGAGCCGGGTGCGCAGCCGGTGTCGCAGCTGGCGCTGGCTCTCCGGCACCCCGACGGTCAGGACCAGCCAGCGGCCGTCCCAGGTGCGGTCCTCGCGCATGAATCCGTAGATGCGCGAGGTGCCTTCGCGCAACAGGTCGACCCCCGCCGGCGACAGGGACCACCGGACGCGGCGGCCGTGGCGGGCCGACTCGAGCAGGCCGTCGGCGGCGGTGCGGGCGATCGCCTGCCGCGCCGACTTCTCCTCGATGCCGAGCGTGGCCAGCGCGCTGACCAGGGTGCCGGTCCACACCGATCCCTCACGGGGGTGGACGAACTCGCCGAGCACGGTGAGCAGCAGGGAGCGGGCGCTGGCTCCCGCCGACTCCCGCTGGCGGCTCCCCGCGGCGAAGCCCGGGGCCGCCGGGGTCGACGGGGTCGCGGGAGGTCGGGCGACCTGCTGGCGCTCGGGCACCGCTGGACCTCCTGTCGTCGCGTCGTGGTGCCCGCATTCTGTCAGCGGCACCGGCCCGGTCCCCGAACGGTGCGGTCGGCGGGTCGCAATTATTCTACAAACTCTTGACGAACATACAAGGAATCGTAGAGTCTTGTTGACGGATCACCCACCGATCCCGAGAGCGAGAGTGGAGCCAGCCATGACAGTCACCGACCGGCCGGACACCGACCCAGGCACCACGGGCGAGGCTGCCGAAGCACCTGCTGTTCCCGTCGTCGACTTCGCCACGTCTCCGGAGCGCTACCGGCACTGGAAGCTCGACGTCGACGGCGAGGTCGCGACCGCGACCCTGCTGGTCGACGAGCAGGGCGGCCTGGTCGAGGGCTACGAGCTGAAGATGAACTCCTACGACCTGGGCGTCGACATCGAGCTCTACGACCTGGTGCAACGGGTGCGGTTCGAGCACCCGGAGGTCAAGGCGGTCGTCATGACCGGAGGGCTCGAGCGGATGTTCTGCGCCGGCGCGAACATCCGGATGCTCGCCCAGTCCAGCCACGGCTGGAAGGTCAACTTCTGCAAGTTCACCAACGAGACCCGCAACGGCATCGAGGACGCCACGGACCACTCGGGACAGACCTGGATCGCCGCGGTCAACGGGACGGCCGCGGGCGGTGGCTACGAGCTTGCGCTCGCCTGTGACCAGATCGTCCTCATCGACGACGGCTCCTCGACGGTGTCCCTGCCCGAGGTGCCGCTGCTCGGCGTGCTGCCCGGCACCGGCGGCCTGACCCGCGTCGTCGACAAGCGCCATGTCCGCAAGGACCGCGCCGATCTGTTCGCCACCAAGTCGGAGGGTTACCGCGGTGACACCGCCGTGCAGTGGGGCCTGGTCGACGCGACGGTGCCGCGCAAGGACTGGGACGAGGAGATCGCCCGCCGCGCCGCCGAGGCTGCGGAGCGCTCGACCCGGCGCGGCGGCGGCACCGGCGTGACACTGACCCCGCTCGACCGGCAGGACGACGGCGACACCATCACCTACCCGTTCGTGCGAGCCACCATCGACCGGGCCGGCCGACGCGTCGACATCACCGTGCAGGGGCCGACCGAGGACCCGCCGGCCGATGCTGCCGCGGTGCTGGCGCAAGGCGTCGACTACTGGCCGCTCGCGCTCACCCGCGCGCTGGACGACCTGATCCTGCACCTGCGCACCAACGAGCAGGAGCTGGGCACCTGGGTGTTCCGCGCCGAGGGCGACACCGACCGGGTGCTCGCCCACGACGCGCAGCTGACCGACCTCGCCGACGACTGGTTCGTGAGCGAGGTGCGCCACTACTACAAGCGCACCCTCAAGCGGCTGGACGTCACCAGCCGCAGCCTGATGGCCGTCATCGAGCCGGGCAGCTGCTTCGCCGGCCTGCTGCTCGAGCTGGCCCTGGGGTGCGACCGCCAGTACATGCTCGAGGGTGTCTACGAGGACGTCGACCCCGACGCCGACCCGGCGACGATCGTGCTCACCGCGGCCAACGACGGTGCCTACCCGATGGGCAACGGCCTGTCCCGGCTGGCGTCGCGGTTCTACGGGCGCGACGACGAGCTCGCCGCTGCCAGAGGCAGGTTGGGCGATCGGCTGGACGCGGTCACCGCCGACGAGCTGGGTCTGGTGACGATGGCCCTCGACGACATCGACTTCGAGGAGGAGTTGCGGATCGTGCTCGAGGAGCGCGCGTCGCTGTCTCCCGATGCGCTGACCGGGATGGAAGCCAACCACCGGTTCGTCGGGCCGGAGTCGTTGGAGACCAAGGTGTTCGGCCGGCTCACGGCCTGGCAGAACTGGATCTTCATCCGTCCCAATGCCTCCGGGCCCGACGGCGCGCTACGCCGGTTCGGCAGCGGGCTCAAGGGTTCCTACGACTTCGCGCGGGTGTGAGCGCCGTGGCACCCGGGTTCAACGCAGCGCACTACCTGGTCGACCGGCATGTCGAGGCCGGTGACGGCGACCGGGTCGCCGTCCGCGGCAGCCGCGACATCCTCACGTATGCGGAGCTGGCCGCCGCGAGCGCGGACGTCGCCGGGGCGCTCCGCGCGCTCGGGCTGCGGCGGGACGACCGCGTGGTCCTGGTGATGGCCGACGACGTGGAGATGGCCGCCGGCATCCTCGGCGCGTTCCGGGCCGGGATGGTGGCCGTGCCCGTGTCCACGATGTTCAACGGCCCCGAGCTCGGCACGATCCTTGCCGACTCGGGCGCGCGGGTCGTGCTGGCCACCCACGAGTTCGCGGCTGCCGTCTCCGTCGCGCTCGAGTCCGCGCCGGACGTCGAGCAGGTCGTGCTGCACGGTGAGGCCGACCTGCCCGTGCCGGCCGGCACCGCACTGCTGAGCTGGGAGGACTTCGTCGCCGCCGGTCGGGCCGATGGCGCCCGGCGCGACGTCGCCCCGACCGTGGACGACGCCTGGGCGCTGTGGCTCTACACCTCGGGCACCACGGGCAGCCCGAAGGGCGCCATGCACCGGCACGCCAACATCCGGCACGTCTGCGAGACCTACGGCCAGCAGGTGCTCGGCATCCGACCCGACGACGTGTGCTTCTCGATCGCCAAGCTGTTCTTCGCCTACGGCATCGGCAACTCGATGTTCTTCCCCCTGTCGGTGGGTGCGAGCGCGATCCTCGAGCCGCGCCGCCCCGTCCCCGCCGTCGTGGCCGAGCGGGCGCGAGCGGAGAAGCCGACCCTGTTCTTCGGCGTGCCGACGTTCTACGCCGCGCTGCTGGCGAGCGACATCCCGGACGACGCCTTCGCCTCGGTGCGGCTCGGCACCTCCGCCGGCGAGTCGCTGCCGGCGCCGCTGCAGAAGAGGTTCACCGACCGGTTCGGTTTCGAGATCCTTGACGGCATCGGCTCCACCGAGGTGCTGCACATCTTCCTGTCCAACAGCCCGGACGACATCCGCCCGGGCACGACCGGCCGGGCCGTCCCCGGCTACGACATCGAGCTGCGCGACGCGGAGGGCGCACCCGTCAAACCTGGGGAGCCCGGTGGGCTGTTCGTCCGGGGCCAGTCCACCGCCCTCGGCTACTGGCGCCGCACCGACGCCAGTCGTCAGGTGTTCCAGGGCGAATGGCTGTCCACCGGAGACACCTACGTGCAGGACGAGTCCGGCTACTACACCTGCCTGGGCCGCAGCAACGACCTGCTCAAGGCGGGCGGGATCTGGGTGTCGCCCAGCGAGGTGGAGGCGCGGCTGCTGGAGCACCCCCAGGTCGCCGAGGTCGCCGTGATCGGCGCCCCCGACGCGGAGGGGCTCGACAAGCCGGTCGCCGCCGTGGTGCTGCTCGAGGGCGGCACCGCGACCGAGGACGAGCTGATCGGCTGGTGCCGTGAGGGGCTGGCCGCCTTCAAGCGCCCGCGTGCCGTCGTGTTCGTCGACGAGCTGCCCAAGACGGCGACCGGCAAGGTGCAGCGGTTCAAGGTGCGGGAGCTCGTGACGGGCGGCCGGGCATGAACGGAGGGGCGAGCGGCGAGGACACGGCCGCAGCGACGACAGCGGCGACGACGGAGCGGAGCGACCCTGCCGCGGAGGAGCTGCGGCAAGACGACACCGTGGAGGTGGACGTGCTGATCGTCGGCGCGGGGCCGGTGGGGCTGTTCGGCGCCTACTACGCCGGGGCCCGTGGCCTGTCGGTCGCCGTGGTGGACTCGCTCAGCCAGGTCGGCGGCCAGGTCACCGCGATGTACCCGGAGAAGCAGATCCTCGACGTCGCCGGGTTTCCCTCGGTGTCCGGTCGGCAGCTGGTCAGCAACCTGGTCGAGCAGGCGGCACCCTTCGACCCGACGTATCTGCTCGGCCAGGAGGCGCAGAAACTCGAACGGCTTTCCCGCGTCGGCAAGCCAGACCTGCTGAAGGTGCACACCAGCGCCGGCACCGAGGTGACCACCGGGGCCGTCATCATCACGGGGGGCATCGGCACCTTCACGCCGCGCCCCCTGCCGGCCGGGGAGGACTTCCTCGGCCGTGGCCTGGAGTACTTCGTGCCGTCCAGCGCCGACTACGCCGGCAAGCACGTGGTCGTGGTCGGGGGCGGCGACAGCGCGGTCGACTGGGCGCTGATGCTGCACCCGATCGCCGAGAAGGTCACGCTCGTGCACCGCCGCGAGGCGTTCCGCGCGCACCAGGCTTCCGTCGACCAGCTGCACGCCTCCGACGTGGAGGTGATCGTCAACGCCCAGGTCACGACGACGACGGGGCAGGACCTGCTCGAGCAGGTCGAGGTCACCGTCAAGGGGGAGGAGCCGCAGCCGGTGCGCTGCGACAAGCTGGTCGCGGCCCTCGGCTTCACCGCCAACCTCGGCCCGCTGCGCGAGTGGGGCCTCGACCTGCACGACAACCGGCACCTGGTGGTGGACTCGGCGATGCGCACCTCGGTCGACGGCGTCTTCTCGGCCGGTGACATCACGCAATACGATGGCAAGGTGCGTCTCATTGCAGTCGGCTTCGGTGAGGTGGCGACGGCCGTGAACAACGCTGCGGTGCATATCGATCCGGATGCTCAGCTCTTCCCCGGGCATTCCACCGACAACCCTCCGGCGGTGCCCGCCCCGGCCTGACCCGGGCGCGCCCGCCCGACGCCGCGACACGAAGCGAGGAGACCCGAATGCCCTACGTCATCGCCAGCCCGTGCATCGACATCATGGACAAGTCGTGCACCGAGGAGTGCCCGGTCGACTGCATCTACGAGGGTTCGCGCAAGCTCTACGTCAACCCCAAGGAGTGCATCGACTGCGGGGCCTGCGAACCCGTCTGCCCGGTCGAGGCGATCACCCAGGACCGCCGCGTCCCGGAGGAGGACGAGGACTTCATCGAGGACAACCGGCGGTTCTTCACCGAAACCCTGCCGGGGCGGGACGAGCCCCTCGGAGCGCCGGGGGGCTCGCACAAGACCGGGCCGATCGGGGTCGACACCCCGATGGTCGCCGACCGTTAGGAGCACGTCGTGCTGGACGGCATGCCGCTGGTCGACGCGCACGTGCACGTGCCCGTGCTCGGGACGCTGCGGCCCGCCTGGCTGGACTGGGCGCGGCAGTTCGGGCCGGAGGGGATCCTCGACCGGGTGTGGGACGACGAGGGCCGGCCGCGACCGGACCGGCTGGACGCGCTCTTCGCCGAGCAGGGCGTCGACGTCGCCGTGCTGTTCTGCGAGTACAGCCCGAAGGCCACCGGGATGCAGCTGTTCGACGACCTGCTGCCGATCGTCGAGCACAACCCGACGCGGTTCCGGCCGATCGCGAACGTCAACCCGCACCTGCACTTCCCGATCGCGCAGGAGCTGGAGCGTCAGCTCGACCACGGAGCGGCCGCGCTGAAGCTGCACCCGGTGCACGGCGGCTTCCGGTGCGACGACCGGGCGCTCTACCCGGCCTACCAGGTGCTCGTCGAGCGGCAGGTCCCGCTGGTCGTGCACTGCGGCACGAGCACCTTTCCCGGCTCGTCCAACGAGCTGGCGAACCCGGAGATCCTGCTGCCGGTGATCCGCGACTTCCCCGAGCTGGACGTCGTGCTCGCCCACGGCGGCCGAGGCTGGTGGTACGACGCGGCGGCGTTCATGGCGCTGACCTACGACACCGTGTGGCTGGAACTCTCCGGCCTGCCGCCCA
The DNA here is from genome assembly GCA_964425155.1 of uncultured Ornithinicoccus sp. GTDB lineage: Bacteria > Actinomycetota > Actinomycetes > Actinomycetales > Dermatophilaceae > Segeticoccus. The sequence goes on from CAYRLV010000069.1 coordinate 11,411, forward strand.
AGCGCCTGCCGGAGTACTACGCGCGCTACGACCTGGCCCGGCTCGCGCCGCGGTGGATCTTCGGCACCGACTGGCCCGGAGTGCCCGGCACCGCCCAGAACGCCCGTGCGGTGGTCGATCTCGGCCTCTCCCCGCAGGTCGCCGGGGACGTGCTCGGGGGCAACGCCCTGCGGGTGTATGCCGGTCTGCCGCGGCTCACCGGCGATTCTCACCAGCAGGAGGACTGACGTGCCGATCTACGCCCTGGGCGACCACGAGCCGCAGATCGACCCGGCGGCCTACGTGCACCCCGACGCGGTGCTCATCGGCCAGGTGCGCGTCGGTGCCGAGGCCTCCGTCTGGCCCGGGGCGGTGCTGCGCGCCGACTTCGGTGAGATCGTCGTCGGCGCCCGCACCTCCGTCCAGGACGGCACCGTCGTCCACACCACCGAGCAGTGGCCGACCGTGATCGGCGACGACTGCGTCGTCGGCCACCTCGCGCACCTCGAGGGCTGCACGGTCGAGGACCGCTGCCTCATCGGGTCGGGCTCGGTCGTGTTGAACCGCGCGGTCGTCCGCACCGGTTCGGTGGTCGGCGCGCAGGCCCTGGTGCCCGAGGGGCTCGAGGTGCCGGCCGGCCACATGGCGCTCGGCGTGCCGGCCCGGCCACGACCGATGGCCACCGACGACCAGGGCACGTGGATCGACGAGGCGGTGCGGGAGTACACCGACGCCGCGAGGCTCTACCGCAAGCAACTGCGCAGGATCGACCAGGAAGGACACCACGATGAGTGACCACGAGCCCCAGGGCCGACCGGCCAGTGAGTTGTCCGACGAGGAGCTCGAGCAGCAGGGCAAGAACGCCCACGACACGCGCAACTGGGTCTTCCTGCACGGCAGCGCGGAGCAGTTCGCCCACCACACGTCCCGGATGCTCGAGCTGGAGCGGGAGTACCTCCGCCGCTATCCGAAGCGCACCTGGCAGGGGTCCGGCGGCGCACCGCACGACGTCCGCGAGACCGCCGAGGCGTGGCGCGAGACCGTCCGCGCCGTCATCCGGCAGCTCGAGGCGCTGGTCGAGCTGCCGGACCCGCCGGCCAGGACCGGGCCTGCCGTCGATCCCGAGATCGCCTTCCTGCAGCGGATCGCCGATGCTCCGGACGGGCGCCTGCACAAGCTGGAGGCGCACCAGGCCGCACGCGAGGCCGGACTCGACCGGGCCGCGGTGGCCAAGCTCTACACCGCCGACCCGCCGCTCATCACGACCGAGCGGCAGGACCGGGTCATCACCGACGCGGGTCGGGCGCGGCTTCGTGGGGTGGCACCATGAGTGGCGACCGGGGTCGCACGACCCGAGCGGAGCGACGCAGCCGGCACGCCGGCGCAGGAGTGTGAGCATGAGCAGGGAGCGCACGGCATACCTGGTGTCCGGGGTCAGGACGCCGATCGGGCGGTTCGGGGGTGCCCTGGCGCCGGTGCGCCCGGACGACCTGGCGGCGCACGTGATCCGCGAGCTGCTCGCCCGGCACGAGTCGGTGGACACCAGCCAGCTCGACGACGTGGTGCTGGGCTGCGCCAACCAGGCGGGCGAGGACAACCGCAACGTCGCGCGGATGGCGCTGCTGCTCGCCGGCCTGCCGGTGGAGATCCCGGGGACGACGATCAACCGGCTGTGTGCCTCGGGGCTGGACGCCGTGGGCTACGCGGCGCGGGCGATCGTGGCCGGTGACGGGGACCTGTTCGTCGCGGGTGGGGTCGAGAGCATGAGTCGCGCACCGTTCGTGCAGCCCAAGGCGCCGAGTGCCTGGTCGCGCCACGCCGAGATCTACGACACCACCATCGGCTGGCGGTTCGTGAACCCGGCGCTGGAGAAGGAGTACGGCGTCGACGGGATGCCGAGGACCGCGCAGAACGTCGCCGACGACTACGGCGTGACGCGGGAGGACCAGGACGCCTTCGCGCTGCGCTCGCAGGAGCGGGCCGCCAAGGCGATGGGCAACGGCCGGCTGGCCCGGGAGATCGTGCCGGTGTCGGTGCCGCGGCGCAAGGCCGACCCGGTCGAGGTGGC
>CAYRLV010000070.1:0-5777 GCA_964425155.1 uncultured Ornithinicoccus sp.
CTGCCGCCGAGGAGCGCGGCAAAAGTCACAGCAGGACGAGCTGGTCGCGGTGGATGACCTCGCGCTCGTAGTCCGGGCCGAGGTCGCGCGCGAGGTCCCGGGTGCTGCGTCCGAGCAGCCGCGGCAGGTCGGTCGAGTCGTAGCGCACCAGGCCGCGGCCGACCGTGTCGCCGCCCGGAGAGCACAGGTCGACCGGGTCCCCCTCCTCGAAGGTGCCCTCGACCGCGACGATCCCCGCCGGCAGCAGTGACTTGCGCCGCTCCACCACGGCCACCACGGCCCCCTCGTCGAGCACCAGCCGGCCCTTGGAGGAGCTGGCGTGCGCCAGCCACAGCAGCCGGTAGGGCCGGCGTGAGCCGGTGGGGGTGAACCAGGTGCCGACGTCACCGCCGTCGAGCGCCTCCCCCGCCTGCTCGGCGGAGGTGAGCAGGGTCGGGATGCCGGCGGCGGTCGCGATCCCGGCAGCCTCCACCTTGGTGACCATGCCGCCGCTGCCGACCTTCGAACCCGTGCCGCCGACGCGGATGTCGGCCAGGTCGGCGTCGCCCCGGACCACCGGGACGCGGCGCGCGCCATCGCGACTGGGCGGCCCGTCATACAACGCGTCGACGTCGGTCAGCAGGACCAGCGCCTCGGCCCGCACCAGGTGCGCGACCAGCGCGGCCAGCCGATCGTTGTCGCCGAAGTGGATCTCCTGGGTGGCCACCGTGTCGTTCTCGTTGACCACCGGGACGATCCCGAGGGTGAGCAGCCGTTCGAGGGCCCGGCGGGCGTTGGCGTAGTGGCTGCGCCGCTCGACGTCGTCGGCGGTGAGCAGCACCTGCCCGACGGTCAGGTCGTAGCGGCCGAAGGCGGCGCTGTAGGCGGCCACCAGGGCCCCCTGGCCCACGCTCGCGGCCGCCTGCTGGGTCGCCAGGTCGCGCGGCCGCTTGGCCAGGCCGAGCGGGGTGATGCCGGCCGCGATCGCACCGGACGACACCAGCACGACCTCGGACCCCGCGAGCCGTCGCGCCGCGAGCGTCTCGACCAGCCGGTCGAGCCGCGCCACGTCCAGGGCCCCACCGGCGTGCGTCAGCGAGCTGGAGCCGACCTTGACCACCAGCCGTCGGGCCTCGTCCACCGGCGTCGCCTCGCGCGCCATGTCAGTCCTCGGCCTCCTGCGGACCGTCGGCGCTGGCCCAGTGGCCGGCCCGGCGCTCCTCCTGCAGCTCCTCCCGGGCGGACGCCTGCGCGGCCCGCCGGTCGGCGTGCCGCTCGCGCTTCTCACCGCGGGTCGGCCGGCTGTGCTCGTCGAGCCGCAGGTCGGTGCCGCGGGGACCGCCGAGCAGCTCGGCGCCGGAGGCGAGCGTGGGCTCCCAGTCGAACACGACCGCGTCATCCTCCGGACCGATGAGCACGGTCGAGCCGGCCACCGCACCGGCCCGGACCAGCTCGTCCTCGACCCCGGCCCGGGCCAGGCGGTCGGCCAGATAGCCGACGGCCTCGTCGTTGCCGAAGTCGGTCTGGCGCACCCAGCGGGTGGGCTTGTCACCCGACACCCGGAAGACCTCCCCGTCCGGCGTCTGCTCCCGCGTGACGCTGAACTCCCGCTCGTCGACCGCCTTGGGCCGCACCACGATCCGGGGTCGCTCGGGGACCAGCACGGCGTCCCGGGCCTCCTCGACGTGGCGGGCCAGCGCGTAGCCGAGCTCCTGCAGCCCCTGGTGGGCGACCGCGGAGACGATGAACACCTCCAGGCCGCGCTCCTCCAGGTCCGGTTTGACCAGCTCGGCCAGCTCGCGCGCCTCGGGCACGTCCGCCTTGTTGAGCACCACCACCCGGGTCCGCTCGGCGAGCGGGCGGCCACCGAGCGCCTCGTCGGGCACGTACTGCGCGAGCTCCTGCTCGATGACGTCCAGGTCGGTCATCGGGTCGCGGCCCGGCTCGAGCGTGGCGCAGTCGATGACGTGCACCAGCACCGAGCAGCGCTCGACGTGCCGCAGGAATTCCAGCCCGAGCCCCTTGCCCTCGCTGGCTCCCGGGATCAGACCGGGCACGTCCGCGACGGTGAACCGGGCGCTGCCGGCGGTCACCACCCCGAGGTTCGGCACCAGCGTGGTGAAGGGGTAGTCGGCGATCTTCGGCCGGGCCGCCGACAGCACCGACACCAGGCTCGACTTGCCGGCCGACGGGAAGCCGATCAGCGCCACGTCGGCCAGCGTCTTGAGCTCCAGCACGACGTCGCGCGCCTCGCCGGGCTCGCCGAGCAGCGCGAACCCGGGTGCCTTGCGCCGCGGTGAGGACAGCGCCTTGTTGCCCAGACCGCCGCGACCGCCGCGAGCCGCGACGAACGAGGTACCAGGACCGACCAGGTCGGCCAGGACCGTCCCGGCCTGGTCCTTGACCACGGTGCCCTCGGGCACGGGCAGGACGACGTCCGCGCCGTCCGCGCCGTTGCGGTCGTCACCGGCACCGGGTGCGCCGTTCTGGGCGCGGCGGTGCGGGCCGTGGTGGTAGTCGAGCAGGGTCGTGGACTGCGGGTCCACGGTGAGAATCACGCTGCCGCCGCGGCCCCCGTTGCCGCCGTCCGGGCCGCCGAGCGGCTTGAACTTCTCCCGACGCACCGAGGCGCAGCCGTGCCCGCCGTCACCTGCCGAGACGTGCAGGACCACGCGGTCGACGAAACTGGCCATGGGCGCTCACTTCGGAGTGGTCGGGGACGGTGACAGCGACAGACGCGAGGGGCGGGCCGTCGGCCCACCCCTCGCGTCTGTGGTTGCGTGTGTCGTGCGTATGACGTGTGTCAGGACGAGGCGGCGGGCTCGGCCTCGGCCGGGGCCTCGACGATGTTGACCGTGCGGCGGCCCCGCCGGGTGCCGAACTGCACCGCGCCGGGCACCAGCGCGAACAACGTGTCGTCGCCGCCGCGGCCGACGCCGTCGCCGGGGTGGAAGTGCGTGCCGCGCTGGCGCACCAGGATCTCGCCGGCGCTCACGACCTGCCCGCCGAAGCGCTTCACGCCGAGGTACTGGGCGTTGGAGTCGCGGCCGTTGCGCGTCGAGGACGCACCCTTCTTGTGTGCCATGTCAGTGCCTGTCTTTCGAAATCAGCGGGTGTGGCGGGCGATCAGCGGACGTGGGACCGCGAGGCTCACGCCTCGATCGCGGTGACCTTGACCTGGGTCAGGCGCTGCCGGTGACCCTGGCGCTTGCGGTAGCCGGTCTTGTTCTTGAACTTGATGATGGTGATCTTGGGGCCCTTGGCCGGCTGCACGACCTCGGCCTTGACCGTGGCCTTGGCCAGCTTGTCGGCGTCGCTGGTCACGGTGGCACCGTCGACGAGCAGGAGCGGGGTGAGGTCGATGCTGTCGCCGGCCTGACCGCTGACCTGGTCGATGACGAGGACGTCGCCGACGGAAACCTTCTCCTGCCGGCCGCCAGCGCGGACGATCGCGTACACGGTGAACTCACTCTCTTGGGACGGTCAAAGCCTCGTGCGTAGGTGCTGCGGTCGCGTCGGCGGGAAGGAGCCTGGCTGCGCCGCGGCACCCGGAGATCGCGCGCCGACGGGCGCACCGAGGACCCAGACTACCGGTTCGTCCGGGCCCTCAGCAAACTCACGCCTCGGCACCGGCCGGGGGCTCCTCGGCCGAGGGCTCGGCGGGTGGCGGAGGTCCGGCAGGCGCCACGACACGAGTCCGCTTGCGACGCGCCCGGCGCGGCGGAGCCTTCTCCTCCGGGCTGACTGCTTCCGAGGTCGCGTCCTGCGGGGCCGTGTCCGGCGGGGCCGACTCAGGGGTCGGTGCCTCCTGCGCGGTCCCCTCGGACGCCGGCGTCGTCTCGGACGCTGTCTCGTCCGGTGCCGGGGCGGTCGGGGCCGACCCGGCTTCCGCGGTGGCGGTCGGTTCGTCGGGGGGACCCTGGTCGGTCGACGCGGTCGCCTTGGTCGCGGCCGCGTGCGCCGCCGCCGCGATCTGGGCCGGGGTGGGCCCGGTCGGCTCGGGTGCAGGCGCGGTGTCCTTGCCGGAGCCACCCTTGTTGCCCCGCGACCCCCGGCCCCGACGTCCCCGCGACCCGCCCTGGTCGGAGCCCGACTTCGGCTCGACCGGCTCGCTGTGGACCACGATGCCCCGCCCGTGGCAGTGCTCGCACGGCTCGGAGAACACCTCGATCAGCCCGGCACCGACCCGCTTGCGAGTCATCTGCACCAGCCCCAGCGAGGTCACCTCGGCGACCTGGTGCTTGGTGCGGTCACGACCCAGGCACTCCACCAGCCGGCGCACGACCAGCTCGCGGTTGCTCTCGAGCACCATGTCGATGAAGTCGACGACGATGATTCCGCCGATGTCGCGCAGTCGCAGCTGCCGGACGATCTCCTCCGCGGCCTCGATGTTGTTCTTGGTGACCGTCTCCTCGAGGTTGCCGCCGGAACCGACGAACTTGCCGGTGTTGACGTCGACCACGGTCATCGCCTCGGTCCGGTCGATGACGAGCGACCCGCCGGACGGCAGCCAGACCTTGCGGTCCATGGCCTTCGCCAGCTGCTCGTCCACCCGGTGGTGAGCGAACAGGTTCTCCTCACCGGTCCACTTGGTCAGCCGGTCGGCGAGGTCGGGGGCGACCCGCTCGACATACTCGCTGACCTGCCTCCAGGCCGGCTCGCCGGCGACGACCAGGCTCGTGAAGTCCTCGTTGAAGACGTCGCGGATCACCCGCACCGTCAGGTCGGGCTCGCCGTGCACGAGGGAAGGGGCGTGACCGGACTTGGCCTTCGCCTGGATGTCCTCCCAGGCCGAGGTGAGCCGCTCCACGTCGGCGCGCAGCTCGGCCTCGCTGGCTCCCTCGGCCGCGGTGCGGACGATCACCCCCGCGTTGTCGGGCACGATCTCGCGCAGCAGCTTCTTCAGCCGGGCCCGCTCGGTGTCCGGCAACTTGCGTGAGATGCCGGTCATCGAGTTGCCGGGCACGTAGACCAGGTAGCGACCGGGCAACGAGATCTGCGAGGTCAGCCGGGCGCCCTTGTGGCCGATCGGGTCCTTGGTGACCTGCACGAGCACGCTCTCGCCCGACTTGAGCGCGTGCTCGATGCGCTTCGGCTTGCCGTCCATGCCGGCGGCGTCCCAGTTCACCTCACCGGCGTAGAGCACGGCGTTGCGACCCTTGCCGATGTCGACGAAGGCCGCCTCCATGCTGGGCAACACGTTCTGCACCTTGCCCAGGTAGACGTTGCCCGCCATCGAGGCGTTGACCTCGCGCGAGACATAGTGCTCCACGAGCACCCCGTCCTCGAGCACGCCGATCTGGGTGCGATCGTCCTGGTGGCGGACGACCATGACACGCTCCACGCTCTCCCGCCGGGCGAGGAACTCCGCCTCGGTGATGATCGTGCGCCGACGACCGGCCTCGCGGCCCTCGCGGCGACGCTGCTTCTTGGCCTCGAGCCGGGTCGACCCCTTGACCCCGGAGACCTCGTCGCGCTTCTTGCGCGGCTCGCGGAGTTTGGTGACGGTGCCCGGCGGGTCGTCCTGGCCGCCCGAGCTCCCGGAACGCCTCCTGCGCCGGCGGCGACGGGAGGCGGACCCGCTCTCCTGGTCGTCCCCGTCGCCCTGCTGCTCGTGCTGCTGGTCCTGCTGGTCGCCCGCCGAGGAGTCCTGCTCCCCCTTCGCCTGGGCGTCGTCGCCGCTGCTCGAGTCGTCCCCGGATCGCCCCTTGCGTCCCCGGCCGCCCCGGCGGCGGCGCCGACGACCTCCCGAACCGGAACCCTCCTCGTCACCGCTCTTGTCGCCGCCCTTGTCGCCG